>JBEKWK010000087.1:0-9609 GCA_049513175.1 FCB group bacterium | reverse complement strand
GGGAAGGAGCATTACAGGATTTCGCAAAAAGTAATGATGTAGTTTTATTTGTTGCAGGCAAAAGTTCTTCTAATGGTAAAATACTTTTTAGCGTTTGTCAGAAAGAAAATTCAAATACATTTTTCATTGAAGGGACAGATGATATAAATTACGATTGGCTCAAAGATGCCGAGAATGTAGGTATCACCGGAGCTACAAGCACTCCACAATGGTATCTGCAATTTGTAAAAGAAGAAATTGAAAAGCATAATGTGAATTAATCAGTGCAGTGCTGTTTGTAAAGCCTATACTTCGAAATGATAAAAATAATTTCTAATAATCACTAAACATTTATATCGCCGATATTTCATAAATTGCATCCTTCATTTTTTACAAAAATTAAAATTAATCAAATAAAATTATGGGATTTTTTGACAAAATAAAATCAAAAGTCAGTTCTGCCGTCGGCTTCGATAAATTAAAGGATGGTCTCTCAAAAACAAGGACTACTCTCATTGACAGGATTCAGGGAGTTCTTGGGATAGGCAGGAAAATTGATGATGCTCTGTTGAATGAAATAGAAGAAATTCTGCTTACGGCTGATATAGGTGTCTCGGCATCAGGACAGATAATTACTTCATTAAAGAAGCGCGTAAATAATGAAGGATTCGATAACTCCGAAGACCTTTACCAGCTTCTGAAAGAAGGAATTTTGAACATACTAATAAAGTCTCCTTCTGCAGAAAATGATGAAAGCTATTCGATAGATGAAAGCAAAAAGCCTCATATAATTATGGTCATCGGCGTGAACGGAGTTGGCAAGACAACTACAATCGGCAAGCTCGCTTTTAATTATCGTAATGCCGGAAGGAAAGTATTAATCGGTGCAGCGGACACATTCCGTGCCGCCGCAAACGAACAACTTGAAATATGGGCAAAGCGGGCGGGAGTTGATATAATCCAGCAGAAGCCTGGTGCCGACCCTTCCGCTGTTGCTTACGATACTATAGCCGCTGCGATTTCGAGAAATGCGGATGTCGTTATTATTGATACAGCCGGAAGATTACATAACAAAAGTAATCTTATGTCTGAGCTTGAAAAGATGAGCCGCGTTATGAAGAAATTAAAGACTACTGCTCCTGATGATGTATTTCTCATTCTCGATGCGACTACCGGTCAAAATGCAATTCAGCAGGCAAAGGAATTTATGAAAGTAGCAGGCTTGACAGGCATAGTGCTAACAAAGCTCGACGGCACAGCCAAAGGCGGTGTAGTTATTCCTATAGCAACTGAATTAAAGTTGCCTGTCCGCTACATCGGCGTCGGTGAAAAGATAGACGACTTGCAGGTCTTCGACCCTCCTGCATTTGTCGAAGCTTTGTTTGGTACTAGGACTAAATGATAATTGATTTATCTCTCAAGTATAATCGGAGTAGAAAATATTTCATCATTTATATGAATCACAATAAAATAGATACCAGAAGGAAGATTAATTGTTCTGAAATTAAATTGTCCTTCCTCAAGCGAACCTTCATCCAATAAAGTTTGTGAGCTAATTTGCCTTGTGCCTTGTACTAATTTTTCGCCCAAGGAATTATATAAATAACATTGTTCTGTTCTTTGATAATTTATATTCACCATCATTATATATGGTAGAGCGATATTTCCCGAAGCTTCATTTATTATCGGATCAGTGATGACATATGAAGACTTCAATGGCAGCTTTTTCGTTTTGAATGTAATATCGGCATTGCATCTTCCTCCCGCTGTATTGATATTCGGTTCACTCAATGCCTTCAGTGGGATTATCTGCTTACCGCAAACATCATCAAAATACAGGCTGTCGGTTTGGGTTCCTAATTGAGTAGGAGAGTAGCACACGACTAAATCTTTTGTCTCTCCCGGCTGGAAAATAATTGGGAATTGCGACATCGGAACAGAAAAACAAATGTTATGTTCAAGGTATACTTCATTAAGAGTAAACAGTAAGCCCGATGTATTTTTAAGCTGAATCTTTCTGCAATTTAACAAAGGAAAATGAGTAGAGTCGAAGGTAAAATACCCACTGCTTAACATAGAGGTAATTTGAATTTGGTTACCTGCACTGCCGATTGAAACCGGCATAACATCTGAAGTAGCTTCATTACCTTTGCCATCCTTTACTTTTACATAGTAGCTTCCTGAAGTATGCACAACAAACGTTCTGGAACCTGAATACACCATTTGGTTTGTCGAAGCATCGTACCATTCATAAGAAGCATAACCCGCATCAGCTTCCAATACCACCGAATCCCCTTTGCACGGCTCTCCCAAATTCGTGGAAGTAACACCCGGTTTAATACCTAATGCTTTCAATGGAATTATCTGTTCTGAACATGTGTCATTGAAAATTAAGGTATCTATCTGTTCATCAAGTACAGTCGGAGTATAGCAGACTATCAAAAACCTTGTTTCTCCGGGATTAAAATAAATAGGGAACTGTGTGCCGGGAGCAGAAAAATAATTGTTATTCTTGAAAAATACTTTATTTAATGTAAATGGAATATTACTGGTATTAGTCAACTGAACATTTTTACATTTCATAACTGAAAATGTCGTAGAATCGAAAACGAAATAACCATTGTCGAGAGCAGTCAGGATTAATATTTGGTTAGACATACTGCCTATTGTAACCTGCACGGTAGCAGACACACCCACATTACCATTGCCATCCTTTACTTTCACATAGTAGCTGCCTGAGTTATGTACAACAAATTTGCTGGAACCGGAACTTAGCAACTGATTTGTATTTGCATCATACCAATCATAAGAAGCATAACCCGCATCTGCTTCCAGCAACACAGAATCCCCTTTACACGGCTGCCCCAAATGGGTTGTGGTAATTGTGGGATTGGGAGCTGAAGGTGTTGTTTTTATTATTACAGATGGTAATCCAACTTTACTTCTTTTTCCGCCCAAATAAAATCCCTTATCAACATAATTACAAGCAATACCTTTATTATTAGGATCATTAATTACGCCAAGATAGTCTGATTGCCATCTTGCACAATAAATTTTACCATCAGGACCAAGTTGCAAAGCACCATAATAATGCATATCAGGATATGTATCAAGGATTATCATTGAGTTTAATATTGCATTTGCATTGCCTGCATTTAAGTCAAATTGAAAAAGATAACATGGACCATAACGGCTCGTTGTATATAGTTTTGAGCAATCGGGAGAAAATTCTACTCCATATGCAAAATTGAATTTATTAGATAATAACTTTCGGCAATTAGAAAGTTTTCCAGTTTTATTATCAAAATCATATATTTCATATATTGTAGCCAAATAAAAAGGGCATACCAATCGCTTCCCATCCGGAGAAAATTTCAAATTACCCGGAGTGCTGGCACCACCACTAAAATCATCTCCAATTTGAGTGATTAATGGTTTAGAATTGATATTAAAGGTATCATTAACTAAATAAGTATAAAAACTACTATTATAATCTCCATGACATGTTATCCAATAATCTAATCCGTTAGCATGTTTTGTAAATGCAAGTTTTTCGCTGACACCCGTTAATAATGGAATATTTTTATTTATAATATCACCATTACCATTATCCAAATTAATATCAACTATTGAATAATTTAATCCATAATCGCTTAATCCGTAATCTATTGTAAATATAAAATAAATATTATTGCTATTTGGTTTAGGAATTATAATTGCTGATTGTGCTGATGTAATATTGCCATAAAGTCCGTAACCATTCGGCATGACATTATGATTTTTATTCCAGACAGTACATCCGTCAGTATAAAATAAAAGTTTGCCATCTTTATCTGAAATAGATGCGCTTCCCTCATCTGAATTTAATTTACCATCTAAAAGTGGTACCGGATTACTACCTGTGGGATAAAATGTCATCCCGGCAAATTCACCGAAATACCAGTTATAGCCTTCTTTTTGGCTAATTAAATTTTGGGTGAAACTTATGAAAATCAATATTAATAATATCTTTTTCATTTATCTCTCAATTATAATCGGAGAAGAAATTGCTTCATCATTAGCGCGAATCACAATAAAATATATGCCAGAAGGCAGATTATTTATTAGAAAATTAAATTGCCCTTGTTCATACGAACTTTCATCCATCAGTGTTTGTGAGCTAATTTGCTTTGTGCCTTGTACTAATAGTTCGCCTATGGAATTATATAAATAACATTCTGCCGGTCTTTGAGAATTTAAAATTGCCACCGTTATATAGGGTACTATGATATTTCCTGAAGCCGCATTAATTACAGGGTCTGTGATTGCAAATGAAGACTTCAATGGCAGCTTTTTCGTTTTGAATGTTATATCGGCATTGCATCTTCCACCCGCTGTATTGATATTCGGTTCACTCAATGCCTTCAGCGGGATTATCTGCTTACCGCAAACATCATCAAAATACAGGCTGTCGGTTTGGGTTCCTAATTGAGTAGGAGAGTAGCACACGACTAAATCTTTTGTCTCTCCCGGCTGGAAAATAATTGGAAATTGCGACATCGGAACAGAAAAACATATGTTATGTTCCAGGTATACTTCAGTGAGAGTAAACAGTAAGCCCGATGTGTTTTTAAGCTGAATCTTTCTGCAATTTAACAAAGGGAAATAAGTAGAGTCGAAAGTAAAATACCCACTGCTTAACATAGAGGTAATTTGAATTTGGTTACCTGCACTGCCGATTGAAACCTGCATAACATCGGAACTAGCTTCATTACCTTTGCCATCCTTTACTTTTACATAGTAGCTTCCTGAAGTATGCACAACGAACGTTCTGGAACCTGAATATACCATTTGGTTTGTAGAGGCATCGTACCATTCGTAAGAAGCATAACCCGCATCAGCTTCCAATACCACTGAATCCCCTTTGCACGGCTCTCCCAAATTCGTGGAAGTTACACCCGGTTTAATACCTAACGCTTTCAATGGAATTATTTGTTCCGAACATGTGTCATTGAAAATTAGGGTATCTATTTGCTCGCCAATCACAGTGGGATTATAGCAGACTATCAAAAACCTTGTCTCTCCGGGATTAAAATAAATCGGGAACTGTGTGCCGGGTGCAGAGAAATAATTGTTTTTCTTAAAAGAGACTTTATTTAATGTAAATGGAATATTACTTGTATTAGTCAACTGAACATTTTTACATTTCATAACTGAAAAGGTTGTGGAATCGAAAACAAAATAACCATTGTCGAGAGCAGTCAGGATTAATATTTGGTTAGACATACTGCCGATTGTAACTTGCACGGTAGCAGACACACCCACATTACCATTGCCATCCTTTACTTTCACATAGTAGCTTCCTGAGTTATGTACAACAAATTTGCTGGAACCGGAACTAAGCAATTGGTTTGTGTTAGCATCATACCAATCATAAGAAGCATAACCCGCATCTGCTTCCAGCAAAACTGAATCCCCTTTGCATGGCTGCCCTAGGTGGGTTGTGGTAATTGTGGGATTGGGTTTGGATATATAATTAATCGGAATAAATTGAGGTAGTCCAATAAAACTGGTTCTACCACCAAGATATACACCATTATCAACATAATTACATTTTGTACCGAGTGAATCAGGAGAATTAATAACTCCTAAATAATTAGCTTCCTGCTTAGAGTGATATATTTTGCCATCAGGACCTCTTTGTAGATGCCCATAATAATGTCTGTCTGGAAAAGAATCAAGTATTACTTGAGAATTTTGTATCTTTTGAGCATTATTAGAAGTTAAATCGAATTGGAATAAATAACTTGGGCCCCACCTGCTAGTTGTATATAATTTTTTGCCATCCTTAGAAAATTCCACACCATACGCCATCCAATATAGATCAGATGATAAAATTAAAGGATTTGATATTACACCAGTTGTATTATCAAAATCAAAAATTTCATAAGTACCTGATATATACGTTGTAGAAACAAGTTTATGCCCATCTGGAGACCCTCGGAGTGTACCATATTGATTACCAAAAGTACTAAAAGAAGAACCTATACTTTGAGTATTAGGAATATTAGATACACCATTTTTGGTAACTAAATAAAAGTAAAACATATCATCTCTTTGACCATGTGTAATTACCCAAATATCTTTATTATTTGAATGATAAATAGCGGTCAAAATTTCTGCAGTAGGAGATATAAGTTGAATATTTTTGATATTAGTTATATCACCTAAACCGTTATTCAATGTCATATCTACAACATTATACCTTAATCCTTTTGAACCATCACCATTATCAACTGTAAAAACATAATATTTATTATTAGCTTCTGGTACAGGTACAATAATAGTGCTTTGAGAAGCATATATATCACCACCTAAATTTGAACCATTTGGCATAGGTTGATGGCGTTTGTTCCAAATAGTACTACCATCAGTATAAAATAATAATTTACCAGATGAATCAGATATGGTAGCACATCCTTCAAATGTATATAATGCACCATCTGTTAAAGCAGTAGGGATGCCATTTGGAGTATTGAAGGTAATTCCTGCGTGATCTCCAAAATACCAGTTATTAAATTCTTTTTGTGATAAAGAGTAGTTGTATGTAATTATTAAAGCAACTAGGGATAAGAATAATATTCTATTTTTCATTTTTATTCCTATAAAAGAAAAAATGAATAACAATAATTATATTGCCAAATATAAGATATTTTTTATTGTTTTAAAAAAACTTATTTTCGTATAGTAATTTTTAAAATAAATATAAGTTTATAATTTTATCTATGGTTTTTATTAAAAAAGCATTTGCAAAGGATTTTGAAAGCATTTACCCATTATTTGAAATGTTTAATAATCCTAATTTAAATAAAGAAGATTGGAATAAGTTATTTATTAAACATTGTGATACTGATGAAGATTATTTTGGGTTCGTATTGATGGACGATAATAAAGTTGTTGGTTTTTTAGGTGCGATCTTTAGTGATAGAGTAATAAGAGATAAAATTTATAAGTTTTGTAATATGACTGCCTGGGTTGTTAAAAAAGAATATCGTAGCTATGGTATACTATTAATAAATCAATTTAACAAACTTACTGAATATACAATAACTGATTTGACTCCAACTTATGGTGCATATGATGTTTTCAAAAAATTTGAGTATAAAGATTTAGACAACTTTATTAAATTATTTATTCCATTTCCTAATTTTAAAATTTTCAATAAAGATTATAGGATATACTTTGATAATGAAATAATAAGATCTATTCTAAATGATAATGATATAAAAATTTTTTCTGACCATCTTAAATTTAAAAAAAATAATGTAGTGATTTGTTGTAAAAATAATTATTGCTATTTAATTATCTCTATAACTAAAAGAAAAGGTATTCGTTTGGCTCATATTCATTATATTAGTAATAAAACATTATTTTATGATTCATTTAATATATTTAGATTAAAATTATGCTTAAAGTTTAAAGTTTTTGGAATTATAATTGATGAACGTTTTGTTGAAACATTAAATATTTTTGGTTCTTTTAAAGTAAAATTAAAATTATCAGGTTTATATAAATCTAATGAACTTGAAAGAAAAGATATTGATATTTTATATAGTGAATTATTTATACTAAATCATCTTTAACATTATGCTCAGACAAAATTTAATAAAAATAATAAAAACCACTAAAGCATATAAGATAACAAAACCTTTCTTTTCCGGAAAGGGGCATGTTTTATGCTTTCACAGAATATTGCCTGCGTCAATTCAACAAAGGCTGAATAGCCCTTTGAGCTTGGAAACACCTCCTGAAATATTTGAAAAATCAATTTTATTTTTCCGGGAACGAAATTATAATTTTATTTCACTGGATGATTTATATGATATATTAATAAAACGAGATTTTCCGAAAAAATTTGTTGTGTATACTTTTGATGACGGGTATCTTGATAATTTTCAAAACGCCTATCCGATTTTACAAAAGTACAATGTACCTTTTGCGATTTATATTACAACTTCTTTTCCTGAACGAACGGCATTGATGTGGTGGTATGCACTTGAAGATTTAATATTGAATAATTCCCGGTTACAATTAAAGACTCAAGAACAAAATTATAGATTTGATTGTCAAACAATTTCTGAAAAAAATTCAGCTTACGGTAAAATTTCTTCATTAGTAAGAAATCTATATCCTGAACAAATTAGGGTTCTTTTTGAACCATATCATATAAATTGGAATGATTATCTTTCCAATAATGCAATGGATTGGGAGCAGATTAAAGCACTTTCAAATGACCCATTAGTTACCATAGGAGCTCATACCTTAAACCATTTAGTTTTAAAAAATCTTACTGATGATGAAGTAAGAACTGAAATATTAGATGCAAAAACAATTTTAGAAGAGAAATTAAAAATTAAAATCGAGCATTTTGCTTATCCTTACGGGTCTGTAAATGAAGTTGGTGCAAGAGAATTTGCTATAGCAAAACAATGCGGCTTTAAAACATCAGTTACGACAAGAACAGCAAATATTTTCGCAGGTCATGCAAATTATTTACAATGTTTACCAAGAGTGGGAATTGATATTTCAAATCCTGATTTGTCTCTTGAGTTTATTTCTAACGGGACTTTACATTTTAAAAAAAATAAATTTAAAAGAATTGTAACTGATTAATTTCAATTATTCAAATCAAATTCCTTAAATAACTTTGCAATAATTTTATATAACAATATTCTATACAAAAGAAATTTTACTAATTTGGATGAATTATGAATTATTATATTAAAAACATTGAATATTATTTACCTGATAAAATTATAGATAATGATTTTCTCGAGAACGAATGTGGTATTGATAAAAAATTTACGGAAGATAAAGTCGGCATAATTGAACGGCGTATAGCCGGGGTAGATGAAACGACATCAATGCTTGCCTATAATGCCGCAAAAAAATTAATAGAGACTGAAAACTTAACTCCTGACAGCATTGATTTATTGCTTGTCTGCACTCAAAATCCCGATTATGTACTTCCAACTACTGCATGCTTAGTACAGGATATGCTGAAATTAAAAAAGTCCTGCATGGCATTCGATATTAATCTCGGATGTTCCGGCTTCGTATATGCTCTTCCGATAGCCGGCAATTTTATTAAAAACGGTACAATGAAAAATGCCATGATTATTATGGCTGACGAGTACTCAAAAGTAATAGATTATAAGGATAGGAATACTGCTTCGATTTTTGGTGATGCGGGTTCTGCTTCCCTACTTACAGCCTGCGAAGACGGCTTCGGTGTGCTCGATGTAAATTTCGGTACTGACGGAAGCGGTGCGTCCCAGTTAATAGTTTACAACAGTGGTGTTGCAAAAAATAAAGAAAAGTCCGATTTTCTATTTATGGATGGTAGAGAGATATTTAAATTCTCTATGCTGACAATTCCAGCTTCTGTCAGGGAACTCCTTAATAGAAATAATATTGAACAAAAGGACATTAAATATTTTATATTTCATCAGGCAAATAAATATATGCTCCAGGAAATGCAAAAGCGTATGAAAATACCTGATGAGCAGATGGTGATTGATATGAAGTATATCGGCAATACTGTCTCCTCTACTATTCCTATTGCCCTAAAAAATATATTCAACAAAAATG
>JBEKWK010000086.1:0-9637 GCA_049513175.1 FCB group bacterium | reverse complement strand
ACTTTGCGAAACTTGGCGTGAACTTTTTTACCTTTGAGATTAAATCTCTATCATTGATTCTACCATTATCACACTCCTACTGTGTTATTTGACATTGTTTTTGTATCGGAATAAATTTCGCATTACAAGTTTGGAATGACAACCAACAAGGATTAGCTTCGCTCAACATGTTACCAATTTCCGTTGGAACGATTCTATAAAAAATCTAAAATCTAGAATCTAAAATAAATAGTTTTTTATTTTTATATTATTTAATTTGCTTATACAAAGCAATTATATTTTGAATAAGGAAATAAAAAGATGCTTCAAATTTTGCAATATCAGAAAACAGGTGAGATGAAAGTAGAGGAAGTTCCTGCTCCCGAATGCTTCCCCGGTGGTATTTTAGTAAGAACTGAATATTCTCTAATTAGTGCCGGAACAGAAAAAATTTCGGTAGAGAATGCCCAATCCTCAATGCTTCAAAGAGCTAAAAAACAGCCTGACCAGGTAAAACTTGTAAGGGATTTTATTAAAAAAGAAGGCTTTCTGTCAACCCTTAAAAGAGTACGAGCAAAGTTAGATTCATATAAAGTTTTGGGATACAGTGCATCCGGTGTTGTTATTGAATCCGAGTGTGACGAATTTGTTCCCGGAGACAGGGTTGCTTGTGCAGGTGCAGGCTTTGCAAATCATTCGGAAATAATTTCCATCCCCAAAAATCTTGCCGCCAAAATTCCTGATGATGTTTCTTTTGAAGATGCTTCTTATACTACAGTCGCTTCGATTGCTATGCAGGGAGTGAGGCAGGCAGATGTTAGACTTGGCGAAACTGTTGCGGTAATCGGTTTGGGATTAATTGGGCAGATAACTATTCAATTATTGAAATCGGCTGGATGCCGGGTAGTTGGTTTGGATATTAACGAATCTTCATTTGATAATGCATTAAAATTCGGATGCGATGCTGTTTATTTAAGTAATAGTGATTCAGTAAAAAGTATATATGCTTTTGCAAAGGGATTAGGATGCGATGCTGTTTTGATTACTGCAAGCACTCCTTCAAACGAGCCTGTGGAACTCGCATTAAAGCTTACAAGAAAAAAAGGGCGGATTGTAATTGTAGGTGCTGTTGGAATGAACTTGCCTCGTTCACCTTTCTATGAGAAAGAACTCGATATAAAAATTTCCTGTAGCTATGGTCCCGGAAGATATGATACAAATTATGAAATAGAAGGAAATGATTATCCTTCGGCTTATGTCAGGTGGACGGAAAACCGAAATATGCAATCGGTTTTGGATTTGATTTTGCAGAAAAAATTAGATGTAAAATCATTAACAACTCATGTTTTTGAAATTGAAAAAGCCCAGACAGCTTATGATTTGGTGACAGGAAAAGTAAAGGAACCTTTTCTGGGTATTCTTATTCATTATGCTGAAAAAGAAACTCCAAAGAATAAATTCATACAAAATACAAATGCTCAGGCACCAAAATCCAGTATAGGTCTTGGCTTCATTGGAGCCGGTGCTTTTGCACAAACATTTTTGCTGCCTGCTTTAAAAAATACAGGAATTGATTTTTCCTGTGTGAGTAATGCTATTCCGGTTGATGCAATATCCGTTGCAAAACAATTCGGTTTTAAAAATAGTACGTCTGATTCTTCTGAATTAATAAAAAGGGAAGATATAAATTTAATATTTTGTGCAACACATCACGATACTCATGCTAAGTATGTAATAGAAGCAATCGAAGCCGGCAAGCCTGTTTATGTAGAAAAACCTCTTGCAATATCTTCGGAAGAATTAGAGAAAATTGATGAAGCTGTCACTAAACATGACGGTTCTGTTATGGTCGGTTTCAATCGAAGGTTTTCAAAATCATTCAAACTGATTGATGATTTTTTTAAAATGAGACATGACCCGATGGTTATTTCATATAGAGTTAATGCCGGTTACATTCCAAAATCCAATTGGAGCCAGCAAGAGAAAAACGGCGGAAGAATTATAGGGGAAGTATGTCATTTTATTGACTGTATGGTTTATTTAACAAAATCTTTACCAGTTAAAGTTTATGCTGAATCAATCTCTTCAAATAATTCTGAAACTAAAAATCATGATAATGTAATAATTACAATTAAATTTTCCGATGGTTCAGTCGGGGTAGTTGAATACCTTGCAAACGGAGATTCTGCCTTACCAAAAGAATATTGCGAAGTGTTCTGCGAAAATAGTACCGCTTTAATGAATAATTTTCAATCTGTTGAATTGATGAGGGTAAGTAAGGTAAAGAAAATATCTCTCGATGGGAAAAAGGGGCATAATGAAGAAGTCATCATTACAATAAATGCTGTGAAAAAAGGAGAAAATATGCCTATTCCATATAACCAAATCAGGGCTGTTACTCTTGCAACTTTTGCAGCAGAGCTGTCATTGTCAAAAGGTATGCCTGTGGAAATAAATTTAATTAAAAATATATAATTATGATCGAAGCTGATGTTTTAAAGGATGTAATTGCCAAAATCCATTCATTGGATTTACCATATATGTTAACAGGCTCATGGGCAATGAGTTTTTATACTTTACCGCGTATGACGCGAGATATTGATATTGTAATTGAGATTTATATTCATGATGTGGACAAATTTATGGAGGTTTTCTCTAAAGAATATTATGTTGAAAAAAATGCAATTCTGGAATCAATAAAATATCGTTCAATGTTTAATATCATACATAATTTATATTTAGTGAAAGTAGATTTTATTGTACGTAAAAACGAAGAGTATAGATTGAATGAGTTTAAACGTAAAAAAAATGATATATTTGAGGGACAATCTCTTAAAGTTGTTTCCATTGAGGATTTAATCCTTTCAAAGCTAGAATGGGTAAAAGTCTCTGAATCAGAATATCAAAAAAGAGATATTGTCATTTTGTTACAAGAGAAGTATGACAAAGATTATTTAATTACTTGGGCAAAAAAAATTGGAGTATATGATATATTAGAAAAACTATTATGAAAGATACAAGTCCCGAAATAGAAAAATATTATCATGACGAAATCATGAAACTCGATTTAAAAACCCGGTTAGAAATGACCGGCAGCATGTTCGATTCGGCAAGAAGAATAGTTTTATCAACACTTCCTAAAGATTTATCACCTGAAGAAACAAGAGTTCAACTATTCCTGAGATTTTACAAAAACGATTTTAGTGAAAAGGAACTGGAAAAAATAATCGCTTGGATAAGAAATAATAAATCTGAAAATCCATAAAATTTTCATTGATTTTTCAATTTTAAATATTATTATTGTAATATATATATATAAATTATTTTCATATAAATAAGAGGGAAGTATGAAAACAACTTTAACACATTTTACGGTTTCTTATTTTTGCTTTTTAATTTTTGCATTTTTATTCTTTTTGCAAAGTACAAATGCACAATCCGGTTATAGTCAGCCAACTAATACTTATGACCAGCAGCAGGTAGCAATGCTGAGAAATACTCCAATGAACGGCTTTTTCGGAATATCATTTACTAATATGGTCCCACAAAATGAATTTTTCAGCAACCTCCCTAAAACCGGTTTGGGTTTATCTATTTATGGAGGGTATTATGCAGACCCTGTGCCTATTGCATTTGGTATGCAATTTGATTTCTTATTTAACGGCAGTAGTGAAAGAGATTTACATGCCCAATGGCAGGATATTAACGGATTTTATCATGATTATTTTGATACCTTGTCTACACAAAGCATGGTTATACCTATTACTGTTTTTGCAAGGATTCAACCGAATGTTTTAGGATGGGTATTCCCTTATGTTGAAGTTTTCGGAGGAGCTTCAATTTTTAATATGTCAACAAGTTTTAAAACATCACTTAGTACAATAAACTATGACTACAATAACTCAAGTAATAAGACAAGTGCTACATGGTGCTATGGTGCAGCCGTAGGCTTAATGGTTAAGATTGCGGATTTTATACAGCTACCTTCTTCCCATACTGCATTATTTGTAGATACCAAATTAAGATTTACAAAAGGTGGTTTGGCTACATATTATAAAGGAGAAATTAATAATAGTACAACTCCTCCATCAGCGAATATAACCGAATTTCATTCTCAAACAGACATGGTTGTGTTTCTGTTTGGTTTTACTTTTTGTTTTTAATATTAGAAAAATTAGTAAATAAATGATTCTAAATTTTAACAGGATTTATTCGCAATCGTAGATAAAAGATTTTTATTCAGAAACCAGACATTAACAAAAAAGGCTTCCTAATCAAATGGGAAGCCTTTTATATTAGTATTTATTTCTTCTTTTTGAGAATTGTCTCTTTTAAAATTTGTTCTAAAGTTGGTTTTCCAATCTCTGTCAATTCATAAAAAACCCTTGTATGAGGCTGTTTGATTTTAATGAATCTTGCCAGGTTTATCGGTGTGCCTATTATTACAGCATCACATTTGACTTTTGCAATTGTAGCTTCAAGGTCTTTCATTTGCTTTTCTCCATAACCCATTGCAGGGAGGAGGATGCCAATATCCGGATATTTTTGAAATGTATCATTCAGCTTGCCGACAAGAAAAGGTCTTGGGTCTACGAGTCCGATAGCTCCGAATCTACGGGCGGCTACCATACCCGCACCGAATTGCATTTCACCATGTGTAAGTGTCGGACCATCTTCAATTACAAGGACATTTTTTCCTCTAATCAGATTCGGCTCTTTAACTTCGACAGAAGAAGCAGCAAGTACAATCTGAGCTTTAGGATTGTATGCCCTTATATTATCAAGTACAATATCAACATCATCCGGATATGCTGAATCAACTTTATTGATTACGACAACATCAGCCATTCGTAAATTCACTTCACCGGGATAATAGCCGATTTCATGCCCAGGACGCAAAGGGTCAACAACAACAATCGAAAGGTCAGGTTTGTAAAATGGCATATCGTTATTACCGCCGTCCCAAACAATTATATCGGCTTCTTTTTCAGCTTCTCTCAAAATTGCTTCATAATCCACACCTGAATAAATTACACTACCCATTTCGATATGCGGTTCGTATTCCTCCATTTCTTCTATTGTGCATTTATGTTTTTTCAGGTCTGAAATCTGTGCAAACCGTTGAACTTTTTGTATTGCCAAATCACCGTAGGGCATGGGGTGGCGAATAGATACAACCTTCTTTCCGGCTGCCAGTAATGCTTTTACGATGGTTCTGGAAGTTTGACTTTTTCCGGAACCTGTTCTGACAGCAGAAACAGCCACGACTGGTTTAATGGATTTAATCATTGTAGGAAATGAACCCAGCATCGAGAATTTTGCACCTGCGGCAATAACACGCGAGCCGAGATGCATTACTGTTTCATAAGGTAAATCGCTGTATGAAAGTACACATTCATCAATATTGAATTTAGAAATTAATTTTTCCATTTCATCTTCGGGATATATAGGAATTCCTTTGGGATAATATTTTCCTGCTAAGGATGCAGGATATTTTCTTCCTGCAATATCAGGGATTTGTGTTGCTGTAAAGGCAACAACTTCTGTATCGGGGTCAGTTCTGTATATGGTATTAAAGTTATGAAAATCACGTCCTGCCGCTCCGAGAATAATTATTTTTTTCTTACTCATAAACTCTCCAAAATGTTTAAATAATTTTTTATTTCAATCTAATTCTTTTACTACTTTTTCAATTTTTTCAAAAGCCCAATCAATTTCATCTTTTTTAATTACCAAAGGAGGAGCAAAGCGGATTACATTATCATGTGTCTCTTTACATAAAATGCCTTCACTCATTAATTTTTCACAATATGGACGTGCTTTGACATCGAGAACAAAACCAATCCATAAACCTTTTCCTCTGACTTCAACTATATGCTTGCTTGTAATAGTTCTCAATTTTTCCATAAAGTAATTACCCATTTCGTAAGAACGTTCAATCAGCTTTTCATCTATTAGTACTTTAAGTGCAGTCCTTGCTACTGCGGCTCCGAGAGGATTTCCTCCGAATGTTGAGCCATGGTCACCCGGTTTGAAAACACTCATTATTTCTTTGCTTGACAACACTGCAGAAACAGGATAAAAGCCACCTGCTAATGCCTTACCGATTATCACCATATCAGGTCTGATATTTTCATATTCAAATGCAAACAGCTTTCCGCTTCTGCCTAAGCCTGATTGAATTTCATCGCAAATCAGAAGTATATTATTTTCTTTGCAAATTTTTGCAACTTCTTTTAAATAACCAGCAGGAGGTACTACTATTCCCGCTTCGCCCTGAATCGGCTCAACCAAAAATGCGGCAGTATTTTTATTTATTTTTGATTTAAAATCCTCAATGTCTCCATATTTCACAATCGGGAAGCCGGGAGTCATAGGTCCGAAACCGTCACGGTATTGCTCTTCTGTCGAGAAACTAATTATTGTTACAGTTCTCCCATGGAAATTATTTTCACAACAAATTATTTCCGCTTTGTTTTCAGAAATGCCTTTAATTTTATAGCCCCATTTTCTTGCGGCTTTGACTGCAGTTTCAACTGCTTCGGCACCTGAGTTCATGGGTAGAGACATTTCATATCCTGTCAAATCATGCAATTCTTTATACAATAGAGGAAGCTGGTCATTTCTGAAAGCACGGCTTGTCAAAGTAACTTTTCCTGCCTGTTCTATAAATGTCTGCATTATCATCGGATGGCAATGCCCCTGGTTTACGGCAGAATAAGCGGCGAGGCAATCAAGATATTTTTTCCCGTCAACATCCGTTACCCAAACACCTTCCGCTTTATTTATTACAACATCTAAAGGATGATAATTATGGGCTCCGAATTGCTCTTCCATATTTATATAATCTTGTGTCTTCATCAATTTTATTTCCCTAAATTATTTTAATAAATATTTATTCTTCGTCAAAAAGCATAGTCAGTAATGCCATTCTTACGTATAATCCGTTCCTTGTCTGTCTGAAATATGCCGCCCTGGGGTCTTTGTCCACAGTGGGATTTATTTCAACTGACCTTGGAAGAGGGTGCATAATAATAGAATTGTACTTCATTTTTTTGAGAACATCCGTATCAATATTATATAATGATAAATCTACTTTTTTATTTTTTAATCTTGTCCTGTCAATTCTGGTCTGATAGACTACATCAACCCTGTTAATAATATCCTCCGTATTGGAAGCAAGAGTGTAAGAAATGTTATGTTTATCCAAATGCTCAAGAATATCAGGCTTTATTTGTAATTCATCAGGTGCAATAAAATACAATTTAATTCTTTCGAATTTACTTAAAAGATAAGCGAGAGAACGTGCGGTCCTTCCGAAGTCCAATGCCCCGATTAATGCGACAGATAATCCGTCGAGTGTATGACATTCGTTATATATTGTATATAAGTCTAGCAAAGCCTGTGTGGGATGC
The DNA here is from genome assembly GCA_049513175.1 of FCB group bacterium. GTDB lineage: Bacteria > Bacteroidota > Ignavibacteria > Kapaibacteriales > UBA2268 > JBEKWK01. The sequence continues at coordinate 2,243 of JBEKWK010000086.1, read as the reverse complement.
TGTCCGCCCGACCCGTCGCCTGCATTGATAATAGGTACAGGTGAAACAGCCGCCGCTCTTTTGGCACCGCCTTCTTCATGATGTCTCAGCACGATAACATCGCAATAACTTGCCATAATCTGAATTGTATCTTCGAGTATTTCCCCTTTGATTTCAGAGGAAAATTCAGTTGCCTGTTCTGTCGAAAGCGAACGACCGCCTAATCTGAACATGGCAGATTCAAAAGAAAATCTTGTTCTTGTCGAAGGCTTGTAAAAAAGAGAAGCAATAATTTTGTTGTCATAATCTCTTGTTCCGCCGCGGGCAACAATTTTTTTCATCCAGTCAGCCCTGTTAAACAAATCCATAATCAATGGAACAGTGAACTGTTGCGATTCAATAATATGTTTTAATTTCATACTCCACCTGTACAATATATTTTAATTCTGATTAATTATCCTGAAATATGTGTTCCCGCCTTTTCCTGTAAAGCATCCATCAGATTTTCAAAAGACGTAATAATAGCTTTTTTCCCGCCGTTCTGAATAAATCTGATAACAGACTGGATTTTAGGTCCCATGCTTCCCGGAGGGAAATGCCCTTCGTCAAAATATTTCTGCATTTCTTCAACAGTTGCTTTTCTGATACCTTTTTGATTCTTTTTTTTGTAATTCAAATAAACCTGGTCAGTATCGGTGCTGATAATAAATAAGTCAACACCTAATCCGGTCGCAAGCAAAGCAGAAGAACGGTCTTTGTCAATAACGGCTTCCGAACCGATTATTTTTCCATCTTTTACAAATACCGGTATACCGCCACCGCCGAGAGCTATTGAAATTATTCCCATCTCAATTATCTGTTTAATGATATCGAGTTCAAGAACTTCAATTGGTTCCGGGGAAGCTACGACTCTGCGGTAACCACGTGCGGCATCTTCGACTATATCCCAACCGAGCCTGTGTTTTTTATCTTCGGCATCAGATTTAGAATAAAAAGGTCCGATTGGCTTTGTGGGATTTTGAAATGCTTTATCATCTTCGTTTACTCTCACCATTGTCGGGATTGTAGTTACCTGGTTTTTTAAACCTAATTCCTTTAGCTCATATTGCAAAGCCCTTTGCATCAGGTAACCTATCTCGCTTTGTGTTGTTGCAACGCACATGTCGAGAGTATGAGTATAAACTTCTGCCGCAGCTCTTTCGGAGCGTAGAAGGGCAGCACCGACCTGTGGTCCGTTTCCGTGTGTAATTACAACCTGCCAGCCGAGTTTCACCATTTGAGCAATGCTTTTAGCGGTTGCCTGTGCATTGGAGAACTGTTCTTCAAGCGTACCCCTTTCACCGGTTCTTATTAAAGAATTTCCACCAACCGCTATTAATGCTTTGAACGACACATATACCTCAAATTCATTATCCCAAATTTACCGGATAAAATTATTTAACATTTTTCATTAACTGGTACATAATTGCTTTTTGAACATGAAGCCTGTTTTCAGCTTCCTGAAAAACTACTGAATTCAGTGAATCTATAACACTGTCTGTAACTTCGTCACCTCTGTGTGCTGGAAGACAGTGCATAAAAAGTGTATACGGCTTGGCATAAGACATTAATTCATCATTTACCTGGTACGGTGCGAAAATAGCTTTTCTTTCAGCCGCTTCAGATTCCTGTCCCATTGAAGCCCAGACATCAGTATAAATTGCATCTGCATTTTTAACTGCTATTTTTGCATCATGCTCAATACTAATTTTTGCACCGGTAAGTTTTGCATCTTCAACTGCGTCATCGAAAGCTGTTTTGTTCGGTTCAAAACCTTTGGGACATGAAACCGTAACATCCACGCCTAATCTTGCACCGGCAAACATCAATGAATGGGCTACATTATTTCCATCGCCGACATAACATAGTTTTAATCCTTTTAATGTACCAATTACTTCAAGTATTGTAAGATAATCAGCCATAGCCTGGCAAGGATGAGAATAATCCGTCAACCCGTTTATTACAGGTATTGAAGCATGTTTTGCCATGTCGAGAACAATCTGATGGGCAAAGGTACGAATCATAATTCCCTGAACCATTCTTTCAAGATTTTTTGCTACATCATAAACTGATTCTCTTTTACCCAGACTTATTTCATTTGGTGACAAATAAAGAGAGTAACCACCAAGCTGTTGAATACCTACATCAAAGCTGGTTCTTGTTCTTAAAGAAGGTTTTTCAAAAATCAAAGCTAATGTTTTCCCTTTGAGCATAGTTGAAAAATG
>JBEKWK010000085.1:0-9670 GCA_049513175.1 FCB group bacterium | reverse complement strand
TCAGCAAAGTAATCATTGCATTTGAAAAACTTTCTTCATTATCATAGGATACAGCTACCATAATTTCAAAAATAAACAAAAATATTGCCATTATCCATACAACAGTATATGGACCGGGCAAGGACATGCTGACCAGATTGAACAGGCTTAAGAAAAACAGTAAATCGGAAATAATTATTGCAATGAAAAATATGTAATAAAGAGCCAATGTATAGAGCAAATCAAATGCCAGCCGTTTATTCCTGAATTTTGGTATTTCCCTGAAGAATTTGGTTATAACATAGAAATTACCTCTAACCCACCTCATACGCTGTTTCAGGAAGACCTGCCATTTCTCAGGCTCTTGTTCATAAGTTATAGCATAAGGGATGAATTTGATTAAATAACCTTCCTGGTATATCCTGATACTTAGCTCGGAATCTTCGGTCAGAGCTTCTTCATCCCATCCGTTCAGATTATTTATAAGCCATGTCCACATAACGAAATTCGTCCCGGGTAAAGTGGCTATCCTGTTCAACTGCCATCTTCCAGCCTGGAGCATAGATTGGAAGCTGAGTGTTTCTATATTTATAAATCTTGTGAGCAGGTTTTTCTTTTTGTTTACTGTTCTGAATTTACCGAGTACGGCACCCAGTCTTTTGTCATTGATTAGCTGGGCAACAAGATATTTGAGGGCGTCTTTATCCGGGGTATTATCGGCATCGTAAATAGCGACTATTTCGGATTGCACCTGCTTGATTCCAAGATTCAAAGCCCTGGATTTTCCTTTGCCGCCTTCGCCTTTTGGTACATCGAATAAGACAACTCTTTCATCCTGTTGAGCATAATTTAAAATAATATCCTTTGTTGAATCAGTAGAGCCGTCATTTATTACTACAATTTTGAGTTTATCCTTAGGATAGTTCAAATTCAGCATGGATTCTATAGTTCTGCCGATAACAACTTCCTCGTTGTGAGCGGGAATGAGTATTGAACAGGTAGGATAGTCATAATCGCTGCTATCTACCAATTTTTTTTCCTTGATTGATTTCAAATAATTGATGTAGCCGAAAACAGTCAGCACAAACTGATAGGCAATCATAAACCATATCAGTATAACCGCAATTACAAAAACAAAGCTCAGGTCAAGTTCTAATGCCGTCATTTCGATTCATTTAAAGATATTTTAGAAGTTCTTTTATTAATTATTTTTATACTTACATACATTACAAACAATAAAGCAACAGCCAGGATGCCGAATAAAGCAATACCGGTGCTGGACCAAAGGCTTGTCAGGTTAATTCCGTAAGAGAACGCATCGCCCAGCACCATATCAACGGTATGGTTTCCTGTCGGCAGGAAAACGCTGTAGCAATCATTCCCTTTCATCACCGTAAACGGATAAGTTTTCCCATCCACATTTATTAAAATTGGCTCCCTGTTTATAGCTAATAGAGTTCTTGTGGCTGATGAATAAGCAAAATTGATATTCCGGAAATCATACCTCACAGATAGCAGATTACCCGTTATTGAAATAATTTTCGGCTCTATTTGGGAAGTAGAGAATACACCTCCGGTCTGACTGCTTACTTGCACATAATTCTTACCCGCAGGTATTAAAAAGGAATTTTTTATGGAAGGCGAAATCACCCTGCCGTTAAGGCTTATCGCTTTAATATCTTCAGGTAAATCGAGATAAAAAGAATATGGGGAATCAAATTCGTAACCTTTACCCATAGTTGAATATTTAACATCAGATGTTAGGGCATAAGGCATAAAGAACAAATCCTGCGGATTAATACTCGATTCAGAATAAATTACGACTCGTGGGGTAACTGAAGAAGCAGAATTAACCAACAAAAAGCTCTCCGTTCCGGTTTGTATAAGTGTCGGGAAAGGCGTCAGGTCTTCATTCTTTCTGAAACTCAAAATATTTAAATCGAGAAGAAGGTTAGCATTACCTCCCAGGAGCGAATCATACTCATGTCCTATATCCTCATATCTTGTAGGGTCGGTTGACCATAAATCAAGAGGGTCTTCCACGTTAAGCGAAAATTTATATTTTTTACTTAGTTGAATAATGTTCTCCATATCCACACCTAGATTTTCTTTTAATTCAGGGGTACCGTAGCTGTCCATTGCCGTTACGATTGTCTGGAAACCAGTCTTTTTCGATGCGATTTTTGCGAACTCACCTAAAAGCAGTTCATAAATCTCATTCAGCTTATTAATCCTGTAATTTATAAAGAGGTTTTTTGTTCTTGGACTGTTTTTCCAATAATTTCCGGATGTTGGATTGAATAAATTGGTAATATCAATGCCGTATTGAGCTTTAAATTCTTTCTGGGCTGATTTGTGCATAGGAGTGAAAGTTAGAGGGTCATTAAAACCCTTTCCCGCTTCAAAATACAGTTCGGCTAAGTTAACGCCGTCCCAGTCATAATCCTGAAGAAATTTTAAATATTCATTCTTCATTGCCTCAAGACAATTGATATCGGTCATTGCAACGGGAAAACGCCATGAAGCCCGCAATTCATCGGAAGAATTTACATCCTGCCCTTTATAATTCTTTTCACGCCATTCGGGATGAGTGTCCCAGAACTTCTTATTAACCTGCGGCGGCTCAATCCAGGCATAAACAAGAATACCGTTTGCATGAGCAAGGTCAACAAGTTTTTTATAGTTATACGTCCATGTCGGGTACTGATGCCATCCGGCTACATGAATGATTCTTATGCCTTCCTGAGTCCATAATTTAATCAAATTCTCAACACTATATGTACTTCTGAATCCGGGGTCGAAGTAAACTTCGAGATTGTCTCTTTTCACTATCGGTTTAAAATTGAAATACTTTTTAACATATTCGAGCAAATAGGGAAAACGTGAGTATCCAAGCTGTGAATACGGGTCGAATAGAGTTGAGAAAAATATGATTTTTCCTTTTGTAAACTTTCTTCCGATAACGACAGGTGCGTCAGTTATTGCATCCTGTGCAAAAACCTCGTCATCGCTGTTAATTATTAATTTCTCGGTGTTTTTAGAATATTTCCAGTTTATCTTTTCATCAGGAAAATACATATCCCTGATAATGCTCAAGTTTAAGTTTTTTGTTGAAAATTTAAAACCGAATTCATCTGCAAGGTAATTCTTGTTATCAGTTATAAGACAGCCGCCGGTCTGGACAAATTTCACTATTGCATCGTAATCGCTTTGTCTTAACGAATCAATAGCGGCTATGGGGACAATTAATAAATTATAGCGTGCTAAATCCAATTTCTGACCGATAAATATTGTATCAACATTGATATTAACGGAATGGAATACACCGACAAAAGAAGCCTGGTCGTTATAAAACGAGCCTCTGGCATAGTAGTTCCATATAATTGCAGTTCTCGGAATCTGCCATTTCTCCTTGGAAGATATAAGTTTATTATAAAACCTTTTAATACTGCTGAAGGTTTTCTCAAAAAAACCAATTTCACGTTCGCGGTATTCAGTCGGATGGGCAGAATACGTTTCTCCCGGAGCCAGCTCTACATGCCTTTTTGCTTCGCCCAATACTCTGTTAGGAGAAATGACTTTAACTTTTAAGTCTCCTTCATGGTTGAAATATGATTCCTGCAAGTACTGGTCATCGAGTTGAATGGTATAATCCTGTGTACCTGTTAAAATCACTTTGTCCCTGGTTTTGACTATATTATTATAATCTTTCACGTCAATGAATGTATAGCCAAGCTTCTGAATACCTTCCACAAGGTCTTTCAGCAAGTCTAAATCGAGAAAGGGATGGAAGAAAAATGCCGCAAAGCCGTCACGTACATAAAGATTCGTTTTTGCACCTTTGAGAATATCTTTGACAGCATCTTCACTGATTGATTTATCCTCCGGGTCATAAGGAACAAAACCGAGATTCTCGGGGAAAATTCTTTGCCCATATATATCTTTATTGATAATATATGGGAAATACTGGCTGTAATCGAAATTCTCTATTGCAAGTCTTTGTTCGATTGCCGTGCTGAAATATTTTGTTATGGTATTATAGAACATGGAAGAAGCTGTATAATGCGGAGTTTCCCAAAGAACAGGATACAGACCGTTTTTCATAAATTCCTGTATACCTAATTCGATTTTTTTTGCGTCATCTGCTTCGTTTTCTCCTTTTATTGGCTGATTCGTCTGCCTGTCCCAAAATTCAAAATCATTTGTAGATACACCGTGATATTGATGTGTTACGCCATGCATAACTATCGTCCCACCGTTCTTGACCATATATTTTAATGCATCAACAATTTCAGGTTTCTCGGATAAAGTAACCCTTAAGCCTTCCCCCGGGTCAACATATATCGGAACAACTCCAACGAGGAACGGAATACCCCTTGCAGATAGCAAATCGGCAATATCTCTTAATTTTCCGGGGTCATGCATTGGTGTTACGTCTTCTATACGGACTATTGCCGAGTGTGATTCTTCATGTGGCTCATTCATAATGTCATGAAGCATATCGGCAAATAACAGGTACCTGTCATTTTCATCGGCATAAGCAAAAGGGGAATCTCCAATAAATATAAGATTTTTACACTTAACGATATAAGGGATTTCTTTCTTCTTCTTTGTAGAATAGGCTGTGGCTAAGACCTGGACAATATTCTTATTTGAAATGTTTACAACAAAGCAATTTTCTTCGCCTTTTGTAAAAATCCTGCCATTTGATTTTACTATATCATAAATTGAGACAGAATCAAGTATATTCACATTAAAACCGAATTTTGAGGAAAAGTTAGGATTTTGAGATGCATCAATAATGCCCGTATTCAGCCATACCACCGGCTTTTCTGATTTAACAATGTCATTGACAAATACGTCGGGAACTTTATTATTACGATGGAAACCTATATAAAAGGTATAATCGTATTTTTCGATTTCACCTGTTTTGTATTTATTTATACCTTCTATTTCAATAGTGGTATTGAAGTGTCCGAGCAGGTTTGCAAGTTGCCTTCCGTCTGCTACCGCAAAATTCTTTAGACTATAATCACCTTCTGCGAGAATAAGTATTTTTTTATTGGGATAATCTGCAGAATGAGCGATAAATCCCGGAATTATAATTAATAATGCAATAAGCAATAATTTTCTATACATATTTATTTCCTCAGACCTTAAATTCTTCAATTTTTTTATTAGAGATTCCAAAATATGATTTTATAATATTAACTATCCTTTTGGATGCTAAGCCGTCTCCATAAGGATTGACGGCAGAAGCCATTTTATGATATTCCTTTTTTGATGTCAATAATTTATAGGCAGTTTCAAAAATCCTTTTTTTATCGAGTCCGACAAGCTTTACAGTACCGTATTTTACGGCTTCAGGTCTTTCGGTTACTTTGCGAAGGACTAAAATAGGAATTCCGAAATGCGGTCCCTCTTCCTGAACGCCTCCTGAATCAGTCAGAATCAAATATGAGCGGCTTATTAAATTTATAAAATCCAAATAATCCAGTGGTTCAATCAAATGTACATTATGAATATTTCCCAAAACAGGATTTACTGCATCGCGTACTACCGGATTCAGATGAACAGGGAAAATGAAATTGTATGTAGGGAATAGGTCAGCCAGCTTTTTTATTACTTCTGCGGCACCTTTCATAGGCTCGCCCCAATTTTCACGCCTGTGCATAGTAACAAGTATAATCCTGCCTTTTTGTTTTGTTAAATCATTTAATATGGGAACTGTGAATATATAATTCTTTTTAACGGTATGAATTAATGCATCTATTACGGTATTACCTGTTACCCATACTTTATCCTTATCGGTATTTTCTTTGAGTAAAGCCTTTTTTGCAGTGGTAGTCGGAGCGAAGTGCAGGTCTGTCATACAGCTTGTCAGGCGGCGGTTAATTTCCTCCGGAAAGGGGTTAAATTTATCGTTTGTTCTTAATCCTGCTTCAACATGCCCAACGGGAATCTGCCTGTAATATGCCGCAAGACTGCCTACAAATGTTGTCGTCGTATCCCCTTGGACTATTACTAAATCAGGCTTTTCTTTTACAAGTATATCATCTAACGCTTCGATAGTGTTTTTTGTGATTGATGCCAAAGTCTGCCCGGGCTTCATAATATTCAGGTCATAATCCGGTTTTATCTTGAATACTTCCAGCACCTGGTCGAGCATTTGCCTGTGCTGTGCAGAAGCAATCGTAATAACATTGAAATTTTTTCTATCCTTTTCCAATTCGATAATGACCGGAGCAAGCTTGATTGTGTCCGGTCTTGTGCCGAAGATGACTGCTATTTTTTTCAAATGGAACTCTTTATATTATTAATAAATAATTTGCCCATTGGACAACAGTAACTATATAAAAGTTTATTTTAATAAAATCTATTTATCAGATTTTTTTTAATTTTGAATAATGTCAAAATTAATTTTTATTTGGCACAAAAAAAATAATTATTTATAATTTGTAAAATATGTATAAAAAAAACTATATAGACTATCTTATCGCTTCGTCGGTAATTTTATTTTTTCTTGTTAATTATTATTCACCTGCACACCAACATAATAAATCAAATCCGGCGATATCCGACACTACTGTAACATATAATGACAGCGTTGTCAAAAGGACTGATTTCTGGCTGACTACCAGGGATGGAATACGGCTCGATTGCACAAAATTTGTTCCCGTTCCCGATTCTAACATGCCCGACAACGGCTATCCAGCATTTATCTTTTGCCACGGCTATGCGGACTCAAAATATGCAGAATTCGATTATGCTTTTGAACAAGCACATTGGGGATATGTAATCTATTGCTATAGCATGAGAGGTCAGGGCAATTCAGAAGGTGAGTCAAATTTGATTTCTTTAATAGAGATGAATGATTTGCTCGAGGTAATAAAATGCTTGAAACAAGACTATCTATCTCATGTTGACCCTACAAGAGTCGGAATAACAGGCAGTTCTCAGGGAGGAATTATACCCTTCATGGCGGCTTGCAACGGAGCCGATGTGAGAATGATAATGTCAGACCTTGCCTCCTCCCAGTTTGCTTCGAACTGGATTGAAAACGGATGCATTAAAACGACACTATATTTTAGCGTTGACTATGATTCTACAACAGTAAGATATGATAATGAATGTAAAAACATACTTAGCTATATATATTCAAAAGATATTGACAAATGGGACAGCCTTGCCGCCATAATGCCCGTGAACAGGGATTTTATTGACAGGGTTCCAAAGTGTAAAATTCCCATACTGATTACAAATGCCTGGATGGATGAATATTTTAATGCAACAGGCTCAATAAATATTAAGGATTCTTTAAAGTCACCTTATAGAATGTATCTGGGTGCTATTGACGGACACGGCTCCGATACTACAACATCAGAGAATGATTATCTTACGGATATGGAAAGTGATTGGATTGATTATTGGTCAAACGACATTGCAAACGGCATTCTCGATTCGGCAAAGTACATTTATGCTTCCAGTCATTATCCTCTAAATGGTGTGGAGTGGGATTTCTCGAGATTTTATTCCGATACTTGGGCACCGCCTAATATTACATCTTTAAAGCTGTATTTCAATCCTAGCAATATCTTAGGATTCAAACCAACAGGGGGAAGTGCCGATACGGTAGGATTCGACAATGACGTGGAAGATACGACCGCTACGATGGAGGATATTACGGATGAGGAGTTCTGGGGACCTGATTTCGACAGCGTATTCGTTAAAACGTTTATATTTTTTGAATCACAGGTTTTGAAAAATGATATTCAGATGATTGGTGTGCCGCAAGTGAACCTGAACTATTCTTCTGATGGTCATGTTTGCCAGTATAATTTCCAGGTATGGGAAGTTATACCTTTGAAGGGTGCTCACCTGGTTACAAGAGTCAATTACACCGACAGGCACAATAATCCGGGAGAACTAAGGCAAAAACTTATCGGCGGATGGGCTTCTTCACACATTTTTCAAAAAGGGAACAGGATTAGAGTCATAGTTACAAATTTGGACACACAGCCTGCGGATTCGTTCTTAGTTACAAATCCTTATGTCCTGCCTGTTCTGGAGCCTGCTCACAACCTGATTTATATGAATAAAGACAATCCTACTTACTTAGATTTACCTATAAACGGCACCTACGATAATGTTGAATTTGAACCACAGACTGAAGAGAGTAAATTAATACAGGTCTATCCCAATCCTTTTACAAGCGAAACCGATGTAAATGTAAGCCTTGAACATGATAAAGACCTTATTATTGACTTATACGATGCTTTGGGCAATAAAATAAAACATCTCCATCATGGCAGGCTCACTGCCGGATTCCATGATTTTTACATAGACGGAAAAAATCTCACTACCGGTGTATATTTTATCAGGGCATCAGGAGAGAATTTCTCGGAATTGAGGAAAATTGTGCTGATGAAATAATTAAAAATTTAAAATTAAGAATTAAGAATTTTATATATTCCATTACACAGCTACAGCCGTAATACCTTCATATTCAATTTGAGGCTTATTGTCTTTTAAGATGTTTTTTGATGCATCGAGAATCTCAATTCCGATTAATTCTTCTTCGCTGGAAAAATCCAAAGCAATATCTTCATTAAGATGAATTGTTTTTGCAGATTTTTTCTCTTCCATTATATCAATATAGAGTGCATCTACTTCAGAATCATATTTTATTTTCATATTTTTCCTTATATTAAGCATAAATCAGGCGCCCTTTTGGTTCGGGAATACTCCTGCCTAACTCTTTTGCAGTTTCAAGCCATTCGTTAATGACTATTTCAGCATTCTGTAGTGCTTCCAATCGGCTTTTCCCATCAGCCATACAACCCGGCAATTCTGGTACTTCAACTAAAAAAGAATTGTCCTCATCACTCCAATATATTATAATTTCGTATTTGTTCATCACAAAATTGAATTTTAATAGAATTATTAATTATAAATTATAAATTTTAAATTCTACATTTTGATAAATTTAAAAACCTTATCTCCTGCCTTGAGAAAATACAAGCCTGGCGAAAGCCCGCTTACATCAATCCTGCTTTTGCTTTCACATTCAAGGACTTTGTTCCCATAAATATTATATATCTGAATATTTGCAAAGACAGAAGGAAGAATTATGAAATCAGAAGCGGGATTAGGAGATATAGCCAAATCTAAAGTTTGCGATTTTGAATCATCAACACCTACAGTGGTTAAATTAAACCATCTAATCTCACTAAAAGGACCCCAGCCGGTTTCATTACCTGCTTTTACTCTCCAATAATATTTACCAATTTGACCTAAACCTAACATTAACCAATCATCATAAGTTGTTTCTGTAATGTCATTAACAATTCTAGGATATGAAAATTCGTTTGATATATCTAGTTCCAACCAATAATTATCTACGATTGAATTAACGGGTTCCCAAGTAAATGGGCCACCAGTTAAACCAATATCTCCGCTGTCTACCCAAAAAACATATTGCGAACCATTTGAGGGAGTAAGTAATTGCACTTGTTCCGGTAAATTTGGATATATTTCATATTCTGTTCTAAAGCTATTAGGTCCAGACCAATCTGAAATATCAGCATAACTATAAGCTCTTACTCTCCAATAATAATATGTTCCGGAATTCAAATTTTCAAAATCAAATTTCATTTCTTTAACCATCGTATCGATGATTGTTTTATTAAAT
>JBEKWK010000084.1:0-9712 GCA_049513175.1 FCB group bacterium | reverse complement strand
CTCGTTCAGTTTGTTGATGGTTCTGTAAAAGCACAGTTAGGATTACATGATATGAAATTGCCTATATCTTATGCCTTGAATTATCCGAGAAGGATGAAATTAGATTTTCCAAGGCTTGATTTATCTAAAATCGGAACATTATTATTTGAAAAGCCGGATTTCAATAAATTCAAATGCCTGAAACTTGCTTATGAGGCACTCGAATCAGGTGGTACTGCTCCTGCGGTTCTGAATGCGGCGAATGAAGTAGCTGTTAATGCTTTTTTAAATAATGAAATTTCTTTTTTAGATATATCAGAATGCATTGATTATACTATAAATAAAATTTCAATAGTATTTTCTCCTGATTTAGACAGTATTTTTGCTGCAGATAAAGAAGCAAGGATAATTGCAGAAAATTTTGTAAAAGAAAATTGAAAAATAAATTTGTAAGAAAATTTTTAACTAATATAAAGCAAATATGAATATTTTAAATGATGTATTGTATTTAATAATTGTACTTGGAATCCTGGTATTGATTCACGAATTCGGTCATTTTATTGCGGCAAGAATAACCGGGACAAGAGCAGATACTTTTTCTATCGGAATGGGTCCAAGACTTTTCGGACTAAACAAAATTACAGGTTTCACTTTTGGCAATCTGCCCAAAACCTGGGATGGAGGCGGCAGAACCGATTACAGACTTTCACTTTTACCAATTGGTGGATATGTTAAAATCGCAGGTATGGTAGATGAAAGCATGGACACGAAATTTGCCAATACCGAACCTCAGCCCTGGGAATTCAGGTCGAAAAATACATGGCAAAAGATTTTTATTCTGAGCGGAGGAGTATTAATGAATACTCTATTAGCCCTTTTTATTTTTGCTGGCATAGCATTTTTCCAGGGGGAAACAATTCTGAAGACGACAACAATTGGTTATGTAAAAAAAGAATCTATTTCTGATAAAATCGGATTAAAATCCGGAGATAAAATAGTTTCAATAAGTGGTCAAAAAGTTGATAATCTTATAGATTGTATCCAAGTCCTAATACTTAAAAATTTTGGTAGTAATAAAACAATACACATTATCAGAAATAATCATGACACTATTATTTCTGCAGACTCGAAAATTATTCTTAAGAATTTACCAAATAAGAAATTTAATACAGCAGAAGAAATGTTTGGTATGTTCTCTGAAAAACACACATTTCTTATAAGTGTGGACTCTCACGGACCTGCGGGAAAAGCCGGCTTACAGCCTGGTGATACTATGATTGCAATTAATGGAAAGCCTATTAAAACTTATATCGAATTTACTGATATTGTTAAAAGTAGTAAAAACACTAAATTATTTTTTACATGGAAAAGAAAAAATATTTTAATGAGTGATTCTATAGTTACAACTTCTCAAGGATTAATTGGTGTCGGAATTAACGAGGTTTATACAGGTAAGACTTCTCACAAAGACTTCAACATAGGTGAATCCATTATAATAGGAGCAGACAGAACATATGGTTCAGTAATTTTATTCTTCGGTACCATTTCACAAATAATTAATGGAAATTTATCTTTCAAAGAGAATATCGGCGGACCTATAAAAATTGCAAAATTAGCATCCCAACAAGCTAAAGCAGGATTCGTTGATTTTTTAACTTTTCTTGCTATTCTTTCAATAACATTGGCTGTAATAAATTTTCTTCCATTCCCTGCTCTCGATGGTGGCCATCTTGTATTTTCAATTATTGAAGGAATCACAAGAAAAGAGTTACCGGTAAAAATAAAAATTGCAGTGCAAAATGTTGGAATGGCAATCTTATTATTATTTATGGCTTTTGTTGTTTATAATGATATCGTAAGATAATGGCAAAAAATAAAACTAAAGAAATAAATATACTTGTTACAAATGATGATGGGATTGATTCTCCGGGTATTTTTGCTTTAGTCCAATCATTAAAAAAATTAGGAAACATAACTGTAGTTGCACCAGACCGTCAGCAAAGTGCAGTAGGACATTCCCTGACAGTTCTCAACCCTCTACGAGTAACACCATTTCATTTAAACGGTGAAATGTTCGGATATTCAGTAAACGGAACACCGACGGATTGCGTGAAACTCGCAATTTCATCTCTTGTAAAAACTAAACCTGACCTTGTCGTATCAGGTATAAATTATGGTCAGAATACTTCTGTTAATATTCTTTATTCCGGTACTGTATCCGCAGCAACTGAAGGTATGCTAATAGGCATTCCATCTATAGCAGTTTCATTGGCTACTTATGAATACAAAGCGGATTTTTCAATTGCAGCGGAATATGCTCTCAAAATATCTGAAGAATTACTCAAAACAGGATTGGAAGAAGGCACACTACTGAATGTCAACGTCCCCCCTATTCCAAAATCCAAAATTAAAGGCATAAAAATTACAAGTCATAGTAATTCGTTTTGGAAAGATAAATATGAATTACGTAAAGACCCTTTCGGAAGAAAATATTATTGGTTCTCAGGTGAATATAATGTTACTGAAAGAAATATAAATACCGATGATGCGGCAATTCTTGCAGGATATATTTCAGTAACACCCATTCATTTTAATTTTACGAATACTAAATTATTAGCTCAATTGAAATATCTTGAAAACGGTTTTGATAAAAAATAATAATGACTATTTTATTCATAGGTCCTTTAAAAGCGGAATTTGTAAAAAATGATATTTCGATATTATCTGAAAAGCATAAATTAATTCTTCATGATACTACCATTGGCAGAGGCTTTATAGCAATATTCAATTTATTTTTTTCCGGTATTATTGCTTGTATTAAATCTTTAAGAGCCGATATTATATATTGTTGGTTTGCAGATTACACAACCCCTATTCCTACAATTTTCGGTAGAATAACAGGGAAAAAAGTATATGTTGTTGCCGGAGGATTTGATGTAGGATATTTAAAAGAGCTTAATTATGGTGCATGGGCAATACCATTCAGGAGGTTTTGCGTTAAAAATACATTCCGTTTTGCTACTAAAATTTTTCCTGTTTCAGAACATGCAGACAAAGAACTGAAGGAAAGAATGACAGGATACATGGTCCCATCAGAAGTAATATATAATTGTGTCAACATACAAAAATTCAAAGATTATTTTGAACCTGAAGAGAATAAAAATACCATCCTCACAGTTTCGAGAGCTGAAGATTACACCGAATATAAATTAAAAGGAAGTGATAAGTTTATTCAAATCGCATCTCAGTTGCCTGAATATAATTTTGTGTTGGCAGGATTGCAGGGTGAAGCGTATAAACTCGCCACAAAGGAAGGCGAGCATTTAACAAATCTTACAATTATTCCCGGCTGGCTAAATTTATTCAATGAACTTGTGCCGCTATATAAGCAAGCATCAATCTATTGCCAGCTATCACTTGAAGAGACTTTTTGTATTTCAGTCGTCGAAGCAATGCTCTTCGGATGTGTACCAATTGTCGCAAACAGGGCGGCTTTACCTGAGATTGTAGGAGATGATAGATTCATTGCCGAAAATGACGAAGCAATGCCTGAACTAATTAAAAAATATTACTCCTATCTTAATGATGAACGTCATAGAATCATAGTCATGGCTGAGAAATTTGATATAATAGTCCGTGCAGAAAAATTATTGAAATATTTTCCTTGAAAATTTTTTTACTTTAAAATAATTAATGGTTCAGTTTTTTGTTCTGTACCTCTTCTCGCAGTTAAATAATATATACCTGCCGGTAAATCATTAATTTGAATTTCAAAATAATTTTGAACATTCTGAATAAAATTATTATTTGTTCGAGCAATTATTTCCCTCCCAAGTGCATCATATACTGAATAGGAAAAATCATGAGTTATTTCTGAATTAAATTTGACCGTTACTCTATCTGTTGCGGGATTTGGATAAATAGTAAATAATGCATTAGATTCAATATTTTCTTTTACGTATGAAGGAATTAAATCGCTTAGCTTAGCCCTACAGATTCCTAATCCATCAATTAAAGCAAAAATATAACTACTATTTGAAGTAAAAGCAGCGGGATAATAATGTGGAGTACCACCATTTTTACAGAACCAATTGTTGCCATTATCAATAGATATATATATACTATCACTATTTACTATAATAAAATCCTTTGTGCCATACAACAATTCCACACCCGATGCCGGCAAACCCTTATTTTTTGGAGCCCAACTATCACCATAATCTGTAGAAAGTAAAACTCCACCATCTCCTGTTCCTGCAAAAATATTATCCCCGATAACATTCAAACCCCTAATATATCCATAATGTAATCCCAAATTCTTTTTTGTCCAACTATTACCAAAATCAGTTGATATAAATAATCCCCCAACCCAGGCTCCTGCAAATATCTTATTGTCAATTGTACTCATGTAGAAAATTTTAAATTCGTAATCCAATGGCAATCCATTATTTTTTTTTGTCCATGTATCACAATTATCAGTAGACAAAAGCACACCTATATTATCAGCCCCTGCAAAAATATTATTTCCATTTACGAGAATACAATTGATGTTGATACCATACGACTTTTGAACCCAGCTACTACCGTAATCTGTTGACAAAAAAACACCATCTTCAGTTCCTACATAAATATTTTTATCTACAATATTAATTGAGAAAGGATACGAATTAATAAATCCTAAATTCTTCCATATATTCCCATTGTTGGTTGATAATAATATACCATCACGGGTACCTATAAAAATGTTTTCACCATCATTAGCTAATGATACAATACTATTAATTGGCACACCAGTATTCCTTGACACCCAATTATCTCCAAAATCAGTGGACAGATATATTTTGCTATCTGATATTGCAAAAATATTATTGCCAACAGTATCCAGATTCCATGCTCCCCATTTAGATAATCCTTTACTCTTTTGAGTCCAACTATCACCGTTATCTGTGGACAAAAATACACCGGAAGAAGTACCTGCATATAATTTATTACCAATTGAGCAAAAACAACCAACAATTGAATCAGTTAATCCTGAATTTTTTTGTGCCCAACTGTCACCGTTATCAGTGGATACAAATACACCTCCGTCAAATGTACCGGCAAAAATATTATTATCTTTGACAAATAAAGTCTCAATAGAATCATTAGTTAAACCCTTATTTTTTTGTACCCAACTATTTCCAAAATCTTTGGATAAGAAAACACCGCTATAATAAGTTCCTGCAATAATATTATCACAATTAACGCAAAAACAATTAATGCTTGAATCAGTTAATCCTGAATTTTTTTGTGCCCAACTGGTACCATAATCCGTAGATAAATAAATTCCTCGCTTACCATACCAGTCAGAGGCTATAAACATTTTATTATCAATTATAAACATAGCACGGGAGTATTTAATATATAACTCTGAATTTTTAAGTCTCCAGTTATTACCATTATCTGATGATTGGAATAAACCTGAATCATTTACAACAAAAATATTATTTCCATTAGCATAGATAATGTTAATATAATTACCTCCTAATCCATTATTTTTGGGTTGCCAACTATCTCCATTATCTTTAGACATATACAATCCATTAATTTGAGTGCCTACGAAAATATTATTCCCACAGGTAGCCATAACTGAGATATCTATACCATTAATGCCAGAACAGGATTCCCATTGTGAAGAAGCTACTTGTGTGATGACGAGCAAAAAGAGAAGTACAAATTTTTTCATTTTTTTCTCCTAAATAATTTTCATCTAATAATTACTAATGGTTCGGTTTTTTGTTCAGCACAATTTCGTACAGTTAAATAATATATACCTGCCGGTAAATCATTAGTTTGAATTTCAAAATAATTTGTAACACTCGATGAAAAATTATTATTTGTTCCCTTAATAATTTCTCTCCCAAGTGCATCATATAAAAAATAGGAAAAGTCTTTTACATTGGATGAAGTAAATTTGACCGTTACCTTATCTGATGCGGGATTTGGAGAAATAGTAAATAAAGAATTGGATGTATAATTTTCCTTTACATCTACAGCAATTAAATCACTAATTTTAGCCCTGTAAACACCGTAAGTATCGTATCCATTATATATTGAAAAAACATACTCCTTATTGGAAGTTATACCACTAGAAAAATAATTTGGAGTTCCTATATTTTTACTGACCCAATTATCACCTTCATTAGTTGAAATAAATATGCCATTGGCATAAGAGCCGTATACTAATAAATCCTTAGTACAATATAATTCATAATTGTCTAAATCTGTTAAACCATTTATTTTTTGAATCCACTTATTACCGAAATCAGTGGATTCAAAAATACCTTGATTCCAGATTCCTATGAAAATATTATTACCGGAATTTCCTATACCACGGTTACCAACATAAGAAACACCAATATTTACCTTTGTCCAATTGTCACCTAAATCAGTCGAAACATATAATCCATTAACCCAAGTGCCGATAAAAATCTTGTTATCAATTGAACCCATATAGTCAACTTCGAAACCATAGTCTATTGACAAACCGTTATTTTTTTGTGCCCACGTATTACCATTATCTGTTGATAACAGAACACCTGCATTATTAGTTCCTACAAAAATATCATTTCCTATAACGAGCATACTATAGATACTAACACCATAAGATTTTTGTACCCATGTCTTTCCATAATCAGTTGATATAAATAATCCATCCTCTGTGCCGGCTAACATCTCATTATTTAGAAAGCAAATTGGACCTACTCCAATATTTTTTGGTCCTATGTCTATCCATGTTATCCCACTGTTTGTAGAATAAGATATACCATCACCACTAACTAATATATTTTCTCCGTCATTTGTAATTGTAGAAAACCCCATTTTTGTCAAGCCGGTATTTTTATTAATCCAGGTCTCTCCAAAATCTGTTGACAAAAATATTTTATCATCTGATATTGCAACAATATTATTCCCAACAGTGTCCAAACTCCAAGCTCCCCATTTAGATAATCCTTTACTCTTTTCTGTCCAACTAAATCCGTTATCTGTGGACAAAAATACACCCATATCAGTACCAGCAAATATTTTATTACCTATGGAGCAAAAACATCCAATAATCGAATCTGTTAATCCGTTATTCTTTTGTGTCCAACTTTCACCATTATCTGTGGATACAAATACACCACCATCAAAGGTGCCGGCAAAAATATTATTATCTTTAGCATATAAAGTTCTAATCGTATCATTAGTCAATCCCTTATTTTTTTGTACCCAACTATCACCGTAATTTGTGGATAAAAATACACCGCTATAATAAGTTCCTGCAAAAATATTTAGACCATTTACACAAAAACAATTAACACTTGAATCCGTTAGACCCGAATTCTTTTGTGTCCAACTGATACCATAATCCGTAGATAAATAAATTCCACGCTTACCACCATACCAATCAGAAGCTATAAACATCTTATTATCAATTATTATCATAAAACGAGAGTACTTAATAAGTGTATCAGAATTTTTAAGTATCCAGTTGTCGCCATTGTCTGATGATTGAAACAAACCTGAATCATTTACAACAAAAATATTATTGCCTTTAACGTATATTTCCCTTATACCCAAATCAGTCAACCCTTTATTTTTCGGAGTCCAACTATCACCGTTATCTGTAGATAGAAAAATTCCTTTAAGACCGGCAGCTACGAAAATATTATTTCCACTGGTAGCCATAACCGAAATGTCTAGTCCATAAATGCCAGAACAGGATTCCCATTGGGAGGAAGCTACTTGTGTGATGACGAGCAAAAAGAGAAGCACTAATTTTTTCATTTTTTTCTCCTTGGTAATTAGGAACTAATACCTTGATAAAATGTAGAATGTTATTTATTCTTAGCTCAAATAATTATCTATCTCAAATATTAAATATTCTATATAATTTTAAAGCTGTCAATAACATCTTCTTTTCTTATGTAGAAGATAAATTTATATATTTTAAATAATGTACAATGTATATATTACTAAAACAACCGAAATTAAGAAAAGTTACATTAAAAGTGAAATTAATTTTGTAAATAAGAATATTAACACTCTTTATCTTTCCATTTCCACCATTTCAGTAGTTCGGGGTCGTGTATTTTATTTGAAGCAAAATATACTGCACATCTGAAAACATATAATAAGCATGGGTCTTGCCTGGTATTTGTGAGGCTGCACATTTCATCATATAATTTTTGCGGTTTCTTATTTTTCAAATCATCAATAGAACGGATACCCAAATCCCATAAATCCTGAGATATGGATTTCCCGACACCGGGAATTGTCTGCAATTCTTTTAATATTTGAACTTTTGTTTTTATCATAATTTAAGAACGTCATTCTGAGCGTAGCGAAGAATCCAGTATTCATGCGGGTTATGGATTCTTCACTTCGTTCAGAATGACATTTTTGAATCTTCAGCATTATTATTTATAATATTTTTCATTTTCGTACTCAAATCAAAATTACATCCTCTCCGGTGCGGAAATACCAAGAATTGTCAAGCCGTTTTTAACTGCAATACGTGTTACTTCCGCAAGCTTCAGTCTTGCCTGCATTAATTTTTCCTCGACACCAATAATTCTACATTCATGGTAAAATATATGAAATGATGCAGCTAATTCACGAAGATAATCCGCAAGAATCTGCGGCTCATATCTCACAGCAGCAAACTCGACAATATTCGGAAAATTTATTAAGGCTTTGATTAAACTTATTTCCGATTTTTGATTCAATAAAGTAAAATCAACATCATGATTTTGAATAATTCCTTTTTCCTTAGCATTGTCAAATATAGAGCAGATGCGTGCATGAGCATATTGCAGGTAAAACACGGGATTTTTTTCACTTTGCTCCCGCGCTAATGCCAAATCAAATTCGAGATGTGTGGATATTCCTCTCATCAATAAGAAAAACCTTACTACATCTTTTCCGACTTCATCCAACAAATCATCGAGTGTATAATTTTTACCGGTACGTTTGGACATTTTTATTTGAATACCATTTTCTGTCAATGTTACAAATTGATGAATCAGGACTTTTACTTTATCCGAATCGTATCCCAAAGCCTTCACCCCAGCCAATACATCAGGAACTGTGGCAATATGGTCAGAGCCGAAAATATCAATCAATAAATCGAAACCTCTTTCAAATTTCTCCCTGTGGTAAGCGATATCCGGCAGCCTGTAGGTAGGTTCTCCGCTGGATTTGACGATTACCCTGTCATCACTCAATCCCAGCTTTGTCAGAGCAAGCCACAAAGCACCTTCTTTTTCGTAAGCAAGTTCTTTATCTTTGAAATCCTGGATTAGCTTTGCAATTTTTCCATCAGTATATAAAGAATCTTCATTATAATATACATCCTGATGAATCCCCATTCTCACAAGTGTATTTTTAATTTTGTCGAAACACCAGTTCTCGCCGATTTTACGAATTTGAATTAAATCATCTTCGGTACCTGAATGAAAATTATCTTTAAAATGTTCAATTATTGAATTTGCAATTTCTTTTACATAGTCGCCGTGGTAGCCATCTTCTGGAAAAGGAAAATCTTCTTTTCCAAGCAATTGCATATATCTTGCATATATTGATTTTGCAAGTATATTCATTTGGTTGCCGGCATTATTAAAATAATATTCCCTCGTTACATCGTATGCGTTCCATTCCATAAGATTGGCAATAGTATCACCAATGCAGGCATTTCTTCCATGCCCGAGAT
>JBEKWK010000083.1:0-14352 GCA_049513175.1 FCB group bacterium | reverse complement strand
TACGTCAATAAATTTAAATAAAATTATTAAAATACCATTATTAAACGGAGAAATGTTATGAAAAAATTAATGTACTTTGTATTATTTTTAGTTTTGTTGTATTACCCAGGTATTGCTGGAAAAAGGGTTATGCTTAATACTATTACGGGAGATATAAAAGATATAGGAAACACTCCTGTTAAATCTTTTGGAGAACGTGCACCTATTGGGTTATTCGATAATATTAACTTCACAAAAGCGTATAATAACAATAATACACCAATGCTTTTTACAAAGGGAAGTGATATTCCTAAAATATTAAGGCTTGACTTTCAGGATGTATTTGTAACAACTTGGAAAGATACAAGTGATTCAGCTTTCATATATACAAACCAAAATGATACATCCAAAAGAGTATTGACGGGATTTTACGATTTCCCTTCTCCAATGGGCAATTTTGGTGCTGCCGTCGGAGCAGCTCAATTCATTCCGAATATAGGCGGTACGTTAATAGTAGATACGCTGCGTTTATATATGTTTGTATTACCAACTCAAAAACAAGCAAAAAATAGTTATTTTGTTTTACCTGTATATATCAAAAATACTAATCTAAATGATACGACATTGCTTAAAAAGAATAATGGTATAAGTTTTGACTTTAATGGTAATGATTTTGATGTATTACCAGGTGCAGACCAGGTTGAAATAAAAGCAGATACCCTAAATAACAGGTGGGAAACTATAAATGGTCAGCAATATGTTAAATATATATTTTTAGCATTCAATCCACCTTTAACTATTACAAATAATAATTTTGGGTTTGTGATTTTCCAGGGACAACAAAACCCCGATACAGTGAGAATTGTTGGAGCTTATGAATGGGGTTTAAGCCCTTATTCAACCTATGGATGTATAATGAGGCATAATAATAATAATGATACAGTTCATTCCACTTATCAATTTTTTTGGAATTTTTCAGCTGAATACAAACAGTATTTCCAACCATTAGATCAAAAGCCTATTAAACAAAATTTTGAGATGGTACTATACGGTCAATATCAAGCGGGTGTGGAAGAATTGAATCCAAATGCTGAATATTATTCATTAGAGCAGAATTATCCAAACCCGGTTTCCGAAAGCTCTAAAATTAAATTCAGCATCTTACAATCAGCCCAGGTAAATATTGATGTTTATAATACTCTTGGACAAAAGGTTTCCGAATTAGTAGATGAATTCCTTGCACCGGGAACATATACTTCAACATTTAATTCCTTAGGCTTGCCTTCCGGTGCTTATATTTATACCTTGAGAGCAGGTTCATATACGACTTCTAAAGTTATGCAGGTCATTCGTTAATAATTTATTATAATTATATTTTTTATTACAAAGGCGAATTTTTAAATTCGCCTTTGTTATTTAAACATTAATTATATTATAATGAATCTTTCAATTGACTTTTCGCTATTACCGGGTTATTCAAAATTGTTTATTGACTTTATCAATAAAGTTCCTTTTTTTTGCAATTCCCGCTTCCCATCAAACAATATATTATTAAACTCAAAGGAAAAATTATTCGAGAAGAGTTCAAATTTTTTAAATAGAGATGAACTTGTCAAAGTAATAAAAAGTTCTATGCTCGATTTGAACTTCACTTCTACACAAAAAATAAATCTTGATAATCTTGGAAATAATAATTCTCTTGCTGTTGTAACCGGACAGCAGGTCGGCTTTCTTGGAGGTCCCTTATATACATTTTATAAAATATTCGGAGCAATAAATTTAGCTGCACAATTATCTGAACAATTTAAAAAAGAATTGAATTTTATTCCTATTTTTTGGGTAGAAGATAATGACCATGATAACCTTGAAGCTTCACAATCATTTTTATATGACAAAAATTATAGCATTAATAAATTATTCTGTTCCGACTCAGTCAAAAAAGAGGACAGAACCTGCGTTTCAGAACGGGTTTTTGAAGAAGATATTAATTTTAAAATTGATTCTTTGAGTGAGATTTTAAATAATTTTCAATTTAAAGATGAAATAATAATTAAGCTGAAATCTATTTATCAACCGGGAAAAAAATGGAACACTGCATTTACTGAATTGATTAATTCATGGTTTGCAGAATATGGTTTATTAATTATACATTCTTCAAAAGCGAGAGAAGAAGGTTTATTTGCTCCACTTGTACAAAAAGAAATTTCTCAAATTGGTTATACTGATTCATTAATTAATTCTGCAAATAAAATTCTTGAGAAAAATGGCTACCATATTCAGGCAAAATCATCAGAAATAAATTTGTTCTTCCATAAAAATGGAAAACGATATAAAATAAAAAAAGCAATTACTAATGATGATTCTTATGAAGTAAATGATAAATTTTATTCAAAAGAAGAATTAAAAAATCTTGCAAAAACAAATCCTACCTTATTTTCACCAAATGTTCTTTTGAGAAATGTATTACAGGATTATGTTCTCCCATCTGTTGCCTATATTGCTGGACCAAGCGAGATAGGATATTCTGCTCAAATATTGGAATTATACAACTACTTTGGTGTAGAAATGCCTGAAATTTTATCCCGGCATTCATTTACTATTGTTGATAATCATTTTTCAAATTGGCTTAAAAAAAATTCTCTTTTACCGGAATATTTCTTTAGAAATTATACTAATATTGAGAAAGAATTAACTACTCAAATTACAGATAAAGAAATAACCAATATATTTGAAAATGCAAAAGCGAGAATAACAATGGAATTTACTTCACTTCAAGACAAAATTTCTGAAATTGACAAAACTCTCGAGGCAAGTGCCTTAGCTGCAAAACATAAATCTATCGAACAGCTTGACCATCTTGAAAAAAAAGTAATTTCTGCACAAAAGAAGAAAAATACTCAATTATTTGAACACTATCATCAGGCATCAAATTTCTTTTTCCAAAATGAAACTATGCAGGAACGATATTTTACACCAATAAATTTTATAGCACTTTTTGGAGAAGAAAAATTCAAAACAATGATTAGTGATGCAGTAAGCAAGGAAGCCGATAAACATTATTATTTAATGCAGAATTTTTAAAGTACAATTTAGAATTGGGTTAATCATTTATATTATACATTCTAAATTTTACATTTTTAATTCTTAATTTTTAATTCTTAATTATTTTGAAATGCCTGAAACATACTCTCCATCAAGTTTATCAAGTCTAACCTTGATTGGATGATGTCCAAGATTATTTTTCCCCGCAAATTTTACTCTAATATAATTTTCAGTCCAGCCGTTCCATAAGCCGGTAATTGAATCATATACTTCAGGAATAACAGTTCTTATACTTCCAATCTGTGATTTGTAAAATTCTGCTTTCTTCAATTCAGAAAGCATGCGTAATAATTTTGTTCTTTCTTTTCTAACATGAGGATTAACTTTACCATCAAGGTCGAATGCTTTTGTTCCTTTTCTTTCTGAATAAGTGAAAACATGTAGATATGAAATTGGTAAGGATTTTATTAGTTCATAAGTTTCTTTAAAATGTAAATCTGTCTCTCCGGGAAAACCTGTGATTACATCAACTCCAATACAACAATCGGGAATCTTTTCTTTAATTTCATAAATCAAATCTTTGAACTTTTCGACTTTATATCTTCTATGCATTAATTTTAAAATTTCGGGCGAACCGCTTTGAAGTGGAATATGGAAATGAGGGCAGATATTTTTTGATGTTTGGACTATATTAATTATTTCATTACTCAAGAGATTCGGTTCAATAGATGAAATTCTGAATCGCATTGGTAATTCTGAATTCTGAATTCTGGGTTCTGAATTATAATTTGATATTTTTGTTTGAATATTTAATTGAGAAATAAATTTAATTACATCGAGAAAATTTTCTCCTGTTGAAGCTTCGTATTCACCGAGATTTATACCTGATAATATAATTTCATACACCTTAGTTTCAGAAAATTTCAGAATAGTATTTTTCAATTCCTCAAAATCCATACTTCGACACTCGCCTCTTGCATAAGGGACAATGCAATAAGAGCAATAATAATCGCAACCGTCCTGGATTTTCAACACCGCACGAGTATGACTTTCATTATCAATTGAGCAAGCAGTGTGAAATGGAATTGTTTTATTATCTGAAATAAAAATATGAGGTTCATCCTTCCTAGAATAATTTTGTATTAATTCAGGAATGTGATATTTATCCTCAATTCCGAATATAGCATCCACCCCTTCAATCTCTGCAATTTCACCCGGATTAAGCTGAGAATAGCAACCCATGACTCCTATAAAAGCATCAGGCGATATTTTTTTTGCTCTGTGGATTATTTTCCTACAATCGGCATCAGCATTATGAGTAACCGTACAAGTATTGATAAGTATTATATCTGATTCCGCCTGGAAATCAACGACAGAATAGCCAAGCTCAATAAATTGCTCCTGAATTTGAGACATTTCTGCAAAGTTTACTTTACAGCCGATATTATAAAAGGATATTTTCAATATGAGGTAATCTTAAGATAAATTTTAAGTAATTAACGTAATTTATTGATTAATATTATATATTAAATTAATAGTAACAAAGTAAAATAATTTATTATTTTAAAATTAGTCTATTCTAAAAATAATTTTAGCATCTCCTTGCTTTTTAATCCCAAATTTCATATATTGAATATAGAATATTTCAAAAATATTTAAAAGTTTATACTAAGGTCTTCATCAAAATTTTTCAATCGGTTTTCTTTGATAAATAAAAATAAATTATCGTTAAAGCGATTTTTTTCGCTGTAGCCATAAATTAAGAACAATTAAATATATTTCTATCTGTGCAATTTAGGTGCAGCACATGTGGAAATAATTAATATGCACCTATAAATATATACTGGGCTTAGTCCCAAAAGGAGAAAATATTATGACACGCGAACAAGTATATGCAGAAATAAAACAAATGTTCGGATTAGTACCGAAATTCTTTCAACTAATTCCCGATTCCTCACTCGAAATGGAATTTAATCTTTTTAAGAGAGTACAGTTCGACGAAGGACCTATACCTAATAAATATAGAGAGCTCATAGGTATCGGTATAGCAGCAGTTTCCAAATGCCGTTATTGCGTTGCATTCCATACCGCAGCTGCAAAGCTTAACGGGGCTACCGATGCCGAAATAGAAGATGCGGTTCATTTTGCAAAATCATCTGCCGGATGGAGTGCATATCTGAACGGTATGGCTCTGGACTTTGATGAATTTAAAAAAGAGCTTGACCAGATAGCTGCTTATATCCGTAAGATGAATTCTTAAATTAATTCTAAATTCTGAGTTCTTAATTCTTGTTTTAATACAGAACTCAGAATATTAAGTGAATTAATATTTATATAGAATTCAAATTTAATTCGTTAATATGAGTATCACATTTTACAATAATAAACGTAAAATTAAGAATTTTAACTTTTATTTCAAATATTAGTTATTACGGCAGAAAACTGTTCTGTCCCTACTTTCAACTTTATAAACTTTACAAACTTTATGAACTTATTAATTAAGGAGTTAAAAATATGAAAAGTTTTAATGTATATTTAACATTTCCCGGTAATTGCGAAGAAGCAATTAATTTTTATAAAAGCTGTTTCGGTGGAGAAATTTTGTCTAAACAGACATTTGGAGATACTCAAATGCAATATCCTGTTGCAGATGAATATAAATCAAAAATAATGCATATAGATTACAAATCCGATGTAATGCATTTAATGGCTTCTGACGGTATGCCTGACCAGCCTCCTATCGTAGGTAACAACCTTAGCTTGTCAATTGATGCAACTGATGAAAAGGAACAGGAGACTTTCTTTAATAAGCTTTCCGCCGGAGGAGTCGTAACAATGCCTTTGCAGGATACATTCTGGAATGCAAAGTTCGGTATGGTAAAAGATAGGTTTGGTATAAATTGGATGTTGAATTATTATAAACCCAAAGAATAAGATGTACGATTTTAGATTGTAGATTTTAGATTTAATAAAGTAAAATAAATCTATTTTTGTAAATAAATTAAAACTTATTTCAGAAAAAGGTATAATTTAGAATGCTATCAATTACTGAAACAAACGTTACTATTATGGTCAGGGATTTGGATATTTCCATTAACTTCTATCAAAAAATCGGGCTGAATTTGAAGAAAAGATGGGAAGACCATTATGCAATGATGGAAACAACCGGAATTACTATTGGTTTGCATCCTTCAACTGAGGTTCTGTCAAGTAACAAAGGAATATCCATTGGTTTTATGGTTAAAGATATTAAAGAACCTGAAAATGTTTTAATTAAAAATAAGATCCAATATGAGTTCAGAGAGGGTAAATCCGGAAAATATTTAAATTTCAAAGACCCTGATGGTACTGAACTATATTTTACCGAGCCGGGCTGGAACTACTAAATTCATGTACGATTTTAAATTGTAGATTTTAGATTTAATTTTTTTTATTTACCAATCCGGGTAATAAAATATTTTTTTTAATTTATAATGTATAAATAATTATTATGGTTCTTTTACATTATTAATTCTTCATTTAACATTAATTAATCATTCTTAATTCTTAATTTTGAATTTTTAATTAATAAATAGGTGAAATATTGGAAGCACATATTGTAAAAATTCTTGATATAATGCCGGTTACTCCTGATGTAAGGCGTTATCGTGTAGAAAAGCCTTTAGGATATTCCTTTATACCGGGACAGGCAACAGAAGTAACTATCAATAAACCTGAATGGCATAATCAAGACCGTTCTTTTACATTCACTGCCCTAAATGAATGGGATTTTCTCGAGTTCACTATCAAGTCATACTTCGACCATGAAGGGGTTACTAATGCTTTGTTTAAGCTTGTTCCCGGCGATGAATTGATTATTCATGATGTCTGGGGAGCCATTCATTATAAGGGTCAGGGTTTGTTTATAGCAGGTGGTGCAGGTGTAACGCCATTTATTGCGATAATTAGAGATTTATATAAAAAAGGAGAATTGGAAGGAAATCGTTTGCTTTTTGCAAATAAAAAATCACAGGACATTATTCTAAAAGAGGAATTTGAAAGTATGCTAGGAGAAAATTTCATTAATGTACTTTCTGAAGAAAAAATTGATGGATACCATCACGGATTTGTAGATGAAGAACTATTAAAACAGTTTATAAAACCGGAATCTGATAATATATATCTTTGCGGTCCTCCGCCGATGATGGACGCTGTTTTACCAATACTGGATAAATTTGGTATTGGTGAT
Source organism: FCB group bacterium (assembly GCA_049513175.1). GTDB lineage: Bacteria > Bacteroidota > Ignavibacteria > Kapaibacteriales > UBA2268 > JBEKWK01. The sequence continues at coordinate 7,103 of JBEKWK010000083.1, read as the reverse complement.
AAAAAGCTGATTATCGAGCTGTAACGGATTTTAGATTTTAGATTGACGATTTTAGATTTTACTTTACAAACTTTATAAACTTTATGAACTTTAAAAATAATTACAATATTAATTTAGATGTGAAGTTTGACCATCTGCAAATAATTGATGTTCCTCAAATAGTAGCAGAATGCAAGGAAAAATGGTTCAACCAAACTCTTACAAAGGTAAATGACAGTGTGGTCAGAATCGGAATAGTCGAAGGTGAATTTCATTGGCATAAGCACGACAATGATGATGAGTTCTTTTTCGTACTTGAAGGGAAATTAATTATAAAACTCGAGGACGGCTCTATAGAATTGAATCCGGGACAAGGTACAACTATTTCAAAAGGAATTATGCACAAACCAATAGCTCCCCAGAAAACCGTTATGCTTATGGTCGAGACAAGCGAGATTCGACCTACAGGAGACGAAGAATAATGTAAAATTTATAATGTAGAATGTAAATTTTTAAAATTCTTTTATTTTCTAAATTCGTAATTAGTAATTTTTAATTAGTAATTAATAAAAATGCAATTATCGAAACCAAGAGTCCTAATAATAGGAGGAGGTTTTGGCGGACTGACATCAGCAAAATCTTTAAGGAAGGCTAAAGTAGATGTAATTTTAGTGGATAAAACTAATCACCATCTGTTTCAGCCTTTATTATACCAGGTAGCCACAGCAGCTCTTTCTCCGGGAGATATTGCAATTCCACTCAGAGCAATCTTAAGAAAATATAAAAATACCCAGGTAATAATGGATGAGGCTCTAAAAGTTGACTTAGAAAACAGAAAAGTCGTATTTTCAGATGGAACTTTATCCTATGATTATTTAATATTAGCTCCCGGTTCAAGACATTCATATTTTGGACATCCGGAATGGGAGAAATTTGCTCCGGGTATAAAAAGCCTTAAAGACGCTCTCGAAATCCGCGAAAGAGTCCTACTATCTTTTGAAATGGCTGAAAGAAATTACAACACACCCGAAGCAAAGAAATATTTGAACTTCGTTATTATAGGCGGAGGTCCTACGGGAGTTGAGCTTGCAGGTTCGATTGCTGAAATCGCCCGTAAGACAATGCTCCCTGATTTTCCATTATTAAATTCCAATGATATAAAAATCTATTTACTTGAAGCAGGAGAAAGAATTCTCTCGACATTTAATCCTGAATTATCAAATTATACTAACACTGTTTTGCAAAAATTAGGGGTCGAAATCCAGGTAAATACTCGTGTCCTCGATATTCAGGAAAATATCGTGCAAACAACAATTGGAAATATAGATACAGTGAATGCAATATGGGCTGCTGGAAATGAGGCTTCTCCCCTTTTAAAGTCATTGAATGTGCCTCTTGATAATGCAGGGAGGGTTCTTGTTAATGCAGATTTATCCATCCTTGGTCATCCAAATGTTTTTGTAATAGGTGATGCTTGCTTTTTATATGATAAAGAAGGGAAAATAGTGCCTGGTGTAGCTCCTGCTGCTAACCAGGAAGCGGAATTTGTTGCTGACAATATAAAAAATAAAATCCCTCAAGAAAAACGCAAACCTTTTAATTACCATAATAAGGGAACTCTTGCTACGATTGGAATAGCAAAAGCTATCGCTGATTTCGGAAAAATTAAATTCACCGGATTTATTGCCTGGTTCCTCTGGTCATTTTTACACATTCTTTTTCTAATTAACTATAGAAATAAATACCGTGTATTTCTCGAATGGTGCTGGTATTACATTACAAACCAACCCGGAGCGAGATTAATAGTCTATAATAAAAAAAGAGTTCCCCATTAATGTAAAATTAATAATGTAGAATGTAAAATAAATAGTCAAACTACCATTCTACATCCTACATTTTAAATTATACATTTTCAAGAATTTATTTAATAATTGCAATCTTATATGATTTAATAAAATTATTCGCTCTCATTATAAGATTATACATACCGTTTGGAACAGATTGAGCATTATTATCACGTCCATTCCATTCTAAATTATTAATTCCCGAATTTCCTAAATGAGTTCCAAGATTATTAATTAACTCTCCTTGCATATTGTAAATATACATATCAACCTGCATTGGATTTTCAAGACTGTATTCTATATTTATATTATTATTTGTAGGATTCGGATATGCTTTTAAATACGATACATAATCTGTTATATCATTTACTGCGGTGGGACTTATTTTCCCTTTCAGACTGATAGTTTGAGGGTTTGCCTGTCCAGTAAATGTCAAATTCAAAACAGCATCGGCTTCATTTTTATCTATTGGATTATACTGAATAATAACAATTTCATTACCACTTGCAAGAACAGGAAAAGGATTGTTATTTGGAGATACAATTTTAAATTGGGACGCCTGTGGTCCAGGGATGTATCAGAATAATTTACAATAATCTCTCCACCTATTCCGGTTAGATTCATTGTAGGATTTGTAGATGCATTACTTGAAAATTCAAGAGAAATATTTTTTACACCCTGTGTTTTTGGACTGAATCTTATTCCTAAAGTAGCTGAAGAATCACCAAGAATATTAAATGGTAATGATGGAGGATTTATCAATGAAAATTCAGTCGTAGTTGGATTAAAACTCATTGAAGAAATACTTAATGTTTGAGTTCCTGTATTCTTTATTAAATCAGTGAATATAGTATCTTTCTGCGTATTTATAAGAACAGTTCCAAAATCAATAGTTGAATGTTTTAATGTTAAAACAGGTCCTGAACCAGCCGGTACAACAGTCAGTGAAGCAGAGCTTGATACTGTTTTTCCACAATCATTGTTTATCGAGCAACTATATAAACCGGCATCGGTAAGTTTAGAGTTATTAATATGCAAATCATTTGTGGTAGCTCCACTAATTGTAGTGCTGTTTTTTGACCACTGATATGTTAAATTGGAACCGGAAGCAATAACGGTGAAATCAGTACTCCCACCTACAGAAACTGATTGGCTAACAGGTTGTTGAGTGATAGTCGGTTTTGTATTTAAATTTAAAAAAGCGGCGCTTGAGGTTACAGGTGGCAAACAAGTACTTGTAACTATAACATCGTAATGTCCGGTTTTACTTTGATTGACATTAGTTATTATCAATGAATCATTATTTTCATTCTGAATATTTATAGCGTCTTTTCTCCACTGATAGGTCAATCCACCACCGGTCGCAACGACTTTAAACTTGGCATTACTTCCGTCGCAGGCATTGGCATCTTGAGGCTGTTGAGTAATTTGAGGAGCTGTATTTATTATTAATGTTGCCTGTCCGCTCGTTGCAGGTGTATTACATGTTCCATTTACAACACAATCATATTGACCTGCATCATTTGTAGTAGTATTTGCAATTATATAGCTTGTGCTATTTGCACCGGAAATATTTTGTGCGTTTTTCCGCCATTGATATGTAATACCGGTAGCCGTGGCAGCTACTGTAAATGAAACTCCCTGACCTGCACATACGGTTTGTGATGCAGGATTCTGAGTAATCGAAGGAGACAGATTTACTGTTAATGTAGCCTGGCTGCTTGTAACCGGAGAACCGCAAGCACCTGTAACTACACAATCGTATGTTCCTGCATCAGAAACGGCAACACTTTGAATATTATAATTTGGGGAATTGGTATTTGGTATTGCTGTACCGTTTTTACGCCAGCTATAGGTTAATCCACCCCCAGTTGCTGCAAGGGAAAATGAAACACCTTGTCCTGTACACTTTGTTTGCGATTGAGGTTGGGTATTAATTGCCGTCACATCAGGTATAGAGAAATTACCGGGACTGACACTCATTGTTGATGGATTGCTTGCATCCGATAGTCTTACCTTATAAGTATTTCCAACAGCTTGTGAACCGATATTCCATGACCAGCTTTGTGCAGAGCCTGATGTACTGGCTACCAAGGTTTGAAACGATGACCCACCGTCAGATGAAAGTTCAATCATTACATTAGCAATACCGGAAGAAGTCCAGGTTATATTATGTGCAGAATTTTGACACCATGCCTCACCACCAACAGGTGAAGTGATACTAATTCCCGGAGGTGCATTAACAGTGATTGCTTGTACAGGCATCCAATTCCAATGGTCACCCGCATCATTTGTACCATTGCCATTTACAGCATTTGCAATACAGCGTAAATAATATGTTCCGGGTGTTGAAGGAGCAGTCCAGGTAAATTGGAATGAACAACTACCTCCGGAAAGAGCCTTAGGGCTTGTCTGTGTAAGTTCTGCCCCATTATTTTGAAGTCCTGACCCATTAACCGGGGCAAGTGTTCCAATGTCGGTTTCACCAAATTGTGTTGTCTTTACGCCTATATCTACACCAACTGATACTTCGACCGCATTAGTAACCGTAATTGTAAAAGTAGTAACCGAATTAGGGTCTACATTAAAAGAACCTGTTCCGCTTACAACCGATACACTCGTTTCGCTGTTTGCACTTGAACTATGGCAGCTACAACCATCGGATGTACTCGATGTTTTTCCTGATACCGAACCGTTTGAATGAGCAAGTGCTGCATAAACGATAATTGTTATAAATCCAAGTATGGCAAAAATTTTTATTTTGGTAAATGTACTTCTTTTCATAATAACTCCTATTAGTTCACAATAGAAAAAAAACTCAAACATCCCGTTAAAATAACGGGATGGAGTTAAGAAATTTGTTAGTATAAACTAAATTGTAATGAAATTATTTTATTAAAGAATTCATTTTAATAAAATTATTTGATATGAATAGAAGTTGCTATTTGCTTTAATTAGAATATTATAAGTTCCACTGGGAATATTATTATTATAATCGTCTAATCCATTCCATTGAATACTGTTCAATCCTCCTCGGGCATTGAATCTGCCGAGGTATTTAATTAATACACCACGTATGTCATATATAAACATCTCAACACTTGATGAATTTTCTAAAGAATATTCAATATTAATATTATTATTTCCAGGATTAGGAAAAGCTTTAAAATAAGAAATTAAATTGTAGGTTTCGTTTACATCTACCGGGTTGATACCTATACCGGTTAAATTTAAAACCGGATTTGAAGTCGAATTACCCGTAAAGTTGAGACTAATATTTTTTGTACCTAAGGTTGTTGGCTGAAATCTAATTTGCAGAGATGTACTTGCATTCACATCTATCAATAATGGTAACGCCGGAGGATTTATAATTGTGAAATCATTTGTTGACGGCGTAAAATTCAAACCTGTGATAGATAATTGCTGGTCTCCGGTATTAGTAATTAAATTTGTAAAAATCGTATCTTTTTGAGTATTAATTACTACTTTACCAAAATCTATAGTAGAATGTTGAAGTGTTAATATTGGACCTGACAATTTTGGTGTTACAGTTAAATGTGCAGAATTTGAAGTTACAGAATTGCAAATGTTTGTTATTTTGCAAGCGTAATCACCTGAATCAGAAAGTTTTAGTGCATTTATATGATAATCATTTGTATTTGCACCATTAATATCTGTTCCATTTTTTTGCCATTGGTAACTAATATTTGTGCCATCGGCTATAACAGTAAAATCAATGTTCCCGCCTTCCTGAATAGATTGACTCACAGGATTTTGAGTAATCGAAGGTGATATATTTACCGTTAATGTTACCTGGCTGCTTGTTATGGGAGAACCGCAAGTACCTGTTACAATACATTCGTAAGCTCCGGAATCGTTTGTGGAAACACTTTGTATATTATAATCTGCCGAATTTGCGTTCTGAATATTATTTCCATTTTTCTTCCATTGATAATTTAATCCCGAACCCGAAGCTATAACAGAAAAAACAGCACTTTGACCTGTACATTTTGTTAAAGATTGAGGTTGTGTATTTATTGAAGTTATATCAGAAATTGTAAAATTGCCGGGAGTTATACTTGATGTACCCGGATTACTTGCATCTGATATTCTTATTTTATTTGTATTACTCAAAGTTTGGTTAGCGGGAATATCCCATTTCCAGCTCTGAGCTGAGCCCGCTGTACTTACTGTCAAAACTGCCGGAAATGTAGAGCCGCCGTCTGTTGATAGTTCGATTTTGACATTTGCGATGCCTGAAGAAGTCCATGTTATATTTTGCGAGGAATTCCTGCACCATTGTTCCCCGCCTGCAGGAGATGATAAAGTCAAACCCGAAGGCGGTGTCCCGACAGTGATAGGTTGAACCGGCATCCAATTCCAATGGTCTAAATAGCCTGTAGTATCGCCATCGCCGTTTACCGCATTTCCCACAGCCCTTAGGTAATATGTTCCGGGTGTATTAGGAGCTTTCCATGAGAACTGAAAACTTGCACTGCCGCTTACCAAAGGCTTTGGCTGGTAATGGACAAGTTCTTTACCATTAGGTTTAAGACCTGTACTCACATTAGGTGTCAAGGTCCCGATATCTGTTTCTCCGGTTTGTGTAGTTTTAACTGCAATATCTATCCCCGCCTTTACTTCTGTGGCATTCGTTACAGTTATAGTAAAATTAGTAGTCGAACCCGGGGCTACGTTGAATGAGCCTGTAGAGCTTACAACGGATACTGTAGTTGCACTATTGGAAACCGGGTCATGACAATTGCATCCGGGTGAAGTTGTAGAGGTTCTACCATTTACGGAACCTGTTGAATTTGCCAATGCCGTATAAATAATTATTCCTCCTATTACGAAGAAACTTAACAATTTTATTTTAGTATTTAAGTGAATGTGCATACGGAACCTCCTGAATTAAATTCATTACTTCATTCATTATTATTAAATTTTTAACATTAAAATAGAACTCTTTTTTATATACGAATAGGGAGGAAATATTATTTCTAAGAACGGAATTTATTATTAAGTGAACTATGTAATTCTCTAAATAATAAAAGGGTTCTAAAAGTTCAAAACTACTATAAAGCTATCTCCTTGCAGATTAAAATACAAGGAGAAGATTATTTTTTTAATTAGACTAAATTGCTTTGAATTTATTTTAAGAAAATAATATGTTCAGTCATAGATATATTATTTCCTCTTATAACAAGATTGTAGGCGCCTGAAGGTATTTCATTTCCGCGTTCATCAGTTCCATTCCATCCTGACTTATTCAGACCGGTT
>JBEKWK010000082.1:0-9781 GCA_049513175.1 FCB group bacterium | reverse complement strand
TTTTTTAATATACATTAGTTTATAAGAATGGCACCAAATATTGACAGTTTTTTTCATTGGATTGCCGCTTTATTTAATAGCGACATAGTAGCAATAATTGCTGTTAGCGTTATTCCACTAGTTTTTGTTATAGTATATGCATTAGTTGCTATACTCGGTGAATTGAAAATCTCCGCTTTTATACAGGAACGGCTTGGTCCTATGAGAACAGGTCCCTGGGGAATTTTACAGCCGATTGCCGAAGTAGTTAAGCTAATTCAAAAAGAAGATATAACACCCGATGCGGCAAATAAGCCTTTATTTAATATAGCACCTTTCCTTATGTTCACAGCCGCTTATGCAGGATTTGCAGTGATACCTTTCAGTTCTTATTTTGCTCCTGCAGGTATAAATTTGGGATTATTTTATGTTTTCGCTGTAGGTTCTCTTGCTGTTATTGGTCTTGTAATGGGTGGATGGGCTTCAAATAACAAATATTCATTGCTTGGTGCAATGCGTTCCGTAGCACAGATTATCAGCTATGAAATTCCTGCGGCAGTAACAATTTTATCAATAGCAGTGCTTGCAAACAGTCTCGATTTGCAGGTAATAAATGCCAAGCAGAGCGGATGGTTCTGGAACTGGTTCATTTTCGGCGGTCAGGGCGGTATAGGTAAGCTTTGGGTAATTCCGTTTACTGTGATTTTAGCATTGGTTTATCTTGTTTCATCTTTAGCAGAAACAAATAGAACACCATTCGACATCCCTGAAGGTGAGTCGGAATTGGTAGCAGGCTATCATACGGAATACAGCGGAATGAAATTCGCAATGTTCTTCTTTGCGGAATATACCAATATGTTTATAGTTGCAGCGTTGTTAGCTACGATGTTCTTTGGAGGCTGGAACTCGCCATTCGGCCGTTTTATGAGCGGTCCGATTTGGGGAGTATTCTGGTTTATCGGTAAATCTTTCTTTGTTGTCTTTTTGCAAATATGGCTCAGATGGACATTGCCGAGAATAAGAGTTGACCAAATGATGTCAATAGGCTGGAAATTTTTACTACCCATAGCATTCTTCTGCTTCTTTATTATTGGCTTATGGGTCATGATTAAATAGTATTTGAAATTTGTTTGTAAAACAAACTTGATTGGTTTTAATAATGGTAAGATACTTTAATAATATATGGCTGGGTTTATCTACAATCCTGATTGGAATGAGGATAACAATCAGCCACCTGTTCTATAGGAATGTAACAGTCCAATATCCAAACGTTCATCCTGTAGATAAAGCCGGAGCGACTGAAATGCCGCCCAATGCAAGAAATCGTTTATTTCTTGATATAGATTTATGTAATGGATGTAACGGATGTGTCAGGGCTTGCCCCGTGAATTGCATATCTTGCGAAACACAGAAAATTACGCCCGGAGACACCGATGTAAAACCTTTAAAGGATGGCTCGAAAAGGGGGTTGTGGGTTACAGATTACAAGATAGATTTTGCTAAATGCTGTTTTTGCGGATTATGCACTGAGCCTTGTCCGACAGAAGCTATAAAGATGACGCCAGAGTTTGAATATACAAAATTAAAACGGGAAGATTTGATATATACTTTCTCTGTTATGACTCCAGAACAGATTCAGGCAAAAAAAGATATGTACGAAAAATTCCAGGCAGAGAAGAAAAAAGATGAAGAAGCAAAAAAGGCAGCAGCAGCAAAGGAAGCTGAAAAGAAACCGGATACGGTAAGCTAATAATTTTTATTAATATATTTTTCAAAATATGGCAATATTTGATATAGTTTTTTATGCTTTCGCCGCAATAATTGTAATCTCAGCGGCAATTGTAGTGTTCTCAAAAAATATAATGTATTCCGCATTTTCGCTGCTCTTCACTTTTTTTGGTGTTGCGGCGATATATGTTCTCCTTAATGCAGATTTCATCGCATTGACACAGATTCTGATTTATATCGGCGGTATTCTCGTTCTGATTATCTTCGGTGTTTTGCTTACAAACAAAATAACCGGTGTAGATATTAAATCAGGCATTACCGGTAAAATACAAATTGGAATAGCAGCAGCGGCTTCATTAATTATATGCATAACATTGATTGTGTTGTATTCCAACGTAAAATGGTTTATTAAAGACTCGAAACCATTGAACGATACGATTACACCAATAGGCAACTTATTATTAACTGATTATATTTTAGCTTTTGAAGTAGCGTCTGTAGTATTGCTGATTACGATTATCGGAGCAGCATTAATTGCACGTAAGAAAACTTAAATAGTTGTCAGTTATCAAAATTAGTTGATAGTTGTTGGTTGTTAGTTGTTAGAAAAAAAATGAAATTTAATGGAAGAGAATATTAAATCATATAAAGAACTTGAAGTTTGGATAAAAAGTAAGGATTTAGTTTCTGACATTTATAATTTAACGAAAGGATTTCCAAAAGAAGAAGTTTTCGGATTAATTAATCAAATGAGAAGAGCTGCAATTTCTGTTCCATCAAATATAGCAGAAGGATGCGGTAGGAATCATTCTAAAGAATCTCTTCAATTTTTTTGTCGCAAGAGGTTCCTTATATGAAATTGAAACTCAAATTTATTTAGCACAAGACCAAAGTTATATATCAAAAGATGAAAGTAAAAAGACATTAGATAAAATAGATGAATGTAAAAAATTATTAAATGGTTTTATTAAATATTATCAAACATTAAAAAAATAGATTTAAAATAAATGAAATTACTAACAACTAACAACCAACAACTAACAACTGTATGACAATAGGATTAACACATTATTTAGTATTAAGTGCAATACTCTTTTCTTTGGGCATGTTCGGAATGATAACCCGGAAAAATGCTATTATGGTTTTGATGGGACTGGAGCTGGTCTTAAATTCCGCTAACATCAATTTCATTGCATTTTCAAAATTCGGCGGCATGAACCTGGAAGGACATGTGGCTGCGATTTTTGTGATTATACTTGCTGCTTGTGAAGCCGCAGTGGCTCTGGCAATCATTTTAAATATTTATCACAATTTTCATCATATTAATATTGATGAAGTTGATAAGCTTAAAGAATAAAATTTATATTGAACTGAGTTTTAACTAAAAAAGAAAATAATTTAAATAATATTTACGAATACATTATGGTACCTGAAACAATACTTTCTCTTGCGGCTATAATATTAATTTTACCTATTCTCGGATTTATATTCAATATCTTTTTCGGTAAGCGTATCGGCAGAGCAAGCTCATACATAGCTACGGCAATTGTGGGTATTGATTTGCTTTTGTCATTTTTCGTTGCTTATTCAAAACTGGTAACTTTTGAGAGTATAAAAATTATTCAGACAAGGATTACATGGTTTAATTTAAGCGCTACTAATCATGTGCAAGTGGGTATCGGAATAGATAATCTTGCAGCATTGATGTTAATTGTTGTAACCATGATAAGCTTTCTTGTCCATCTGTTCTCGACAGAGTACATGCGGGATGACATCAGGTATTCAAGATATTTTTCATACCTTGGGTTGTTTACTTTCTCGATGTTGGGAATCGTAATCGCAAATAATTTTCTTTTCATGTACATATTCTGGGAATTAGTTGGAATAAGCTCTTACCTGTTGATTGGCTTTTGGTATGAGAAAAAATCCGCTTCGGATGCAGGAAAGAAAGCATTTATTGTTAACCGAATTGGTGATTTGGGATTTTTCATTGGGATTTTGATATTATTTTGGACTTATGGTTCATTCATGTTTGATGATGTATTTTCAGGTATAGCTTCAAGTCATCTACCATTCAATAGCAGTGCCTGGCTTACAGCGGCAGGTATTTTCATATTTTGCGGGGCTATCGGTAAATCAGCACAATTCCCGTTACATATCTGGCTTCCCGATGCAATGGAAGGTCCGACACCGGTCAGTGCCTTAATTCATGCCGCAACAATGGTCGCCGCAGGTGTTTATTTAGTGGCAAGAGTGTTCCCAATGTTCTCTGCAAACGCTTTGACATTTATCGCATATATCGGTGCTATAACTGCATTTATGGCGGCTACGATAGCGATAACACAGACAGATTTTAAAAAGGTTCTTGCATATTCTACGGTAAGCCAGCTTGGTTATATGATTATGGCATTAGGTGCCTGTTCATATACAAACGGCTTCTTCCATTTGGTAACTCATGCATGGTTTAAAGCGGCACTCTTTTTGGCTTCCGGTTCCGTTATTCATGCCATGCACCATGCAATGAATCACATGAACGACCATCACTCAGACCCGCAAGATATTCGAAATATGGGCGGCTTGAGAAAAACAATGCCTCTGACATATATAACATTTTTATTTGTAACAATGGCAATATGCGGCGTACCTTTTACTTCGGGATTCTTGAGTAAAGATGGCATCTTAGCCGGGACTTTAGCCTTCGGACAACTTACTGGACATTGGTTCATTCCAATCGCAGGTTTTGCGGCGGCGGGAATGACTGCTTTTTATATGTTCCGCCTAATGATAGTCGCTTTCCATGGCGAAAATAAAACTGAAATTGCTTCTCATACAAAAGAAAATAAATTCGTGATTGTTTTTCCGCTTATACTATTATCTGTAATGTCATTATGGTTTTTCTATTCGTATAATCCGATTAATGCAACTACCGGCTGGTTTGCAAAAGCAATGCCTGCACCCATGACGGCGGTTCCCGCTGCATATCAATTTGATTTTCTTATGCCCGAGAACAAAGCAGAAAATCCATATCTTAAAAATTTAGCTTTAGATGAAAAATCTTCCCAGGCTACAAGTTCGGCTACATTAACACAAGCATCAATAGACCCGATGAGTGCAGCGATTACATCATTAGCAATTGGGACTACAAATCCAAAAATAAATCAATCAGATAAAAAGCATGAAAATGCTAGTGAAGAAAAATCAGGCGGTGAAAAATTCGAAAATAAATACGAGGAAGCTGAACATCATGCTCATATTCCTGCGATGATTTTATCTTTGATAATTGCAGGATGCGGGATTTTGTTTTCATTTATGATGTACCAGTTTAAAATTATAAGTGCTGACAATATGGAGAAGAGATTCAAGTTTCTTCACACTTTTTCATACAGGAAATGGTACTTTGATGAAATATATAATGCAACAATCGTTGGTGGTACAGCAGGTTTTGCAAAATTACTGGGTTTATTCGATAATAAAATCATTGACGGACTTGTGAATTTATCGGCATTAGTAACCCGCGGTTTCTCTTATTTCGTCGGGCATTTTGACAACATTATTGTTGACGGGCTTGTGAATTTAGTGGCAAATATTACTACTTTATTTGGGGCAATGGTTCGCAAGGTTCAGACCGGCAGGGTTCAGACGTATATAGTATTCGTGATTATCGGTTTGATGTTGTTGATATATTTCTTTATATGATAAATAAAATTAATTAAATAAATTCTAATCCGGAGGATTAATGTTTCAATTTTTAGGTTTAGGACCACTTACCTGGATAACTTTTTTACCAATCCTGGGGATGGTTGTTATTCTTTTGCTCCCATCGGGAAAGGACGAAATGAGTAAAGAAAAGCATCTGAACTATTTCAGATACACTACTGTTTTTATAACCTTTCTTCAATTGATTATTGCAATCATTCTGTTTGTGAAATTTGATTTTAATGCAATGGGAATTAATGACCCGAAAAGCATGCAATTCGTCGAGAATCATAACTGGATAGACATTGCCGGCTTGCCTTTAGTAGGACATTTAAAGATTGCATATTATATTGGAATTGACGGTTTGAGCGGTCCTATGGTGCTTTTGACGGCTATAGTCTGCTTTGTTGCTTCCTTCGCTTCATGGAGTATAAGCAAGGCAGCAAAAGGCTATTTCGCTATGTATCTTTTGTTAGATGCCGGAATGATGGGCGTTTTCGTTGCTCTTGATTTCTTCTTATTCTACGTTTTCTGGGAACTGATGTTATTACCCATGTACTTCTTAATCGGTATCTGGGGTGGTCCACGCAAAGAATATGCCGCAATCAAGTTCTTCCTCTATACTTTATTCGGAAGTGTATTCATGCTTCTTGTTATGATAGCATTATATTTTGCAGTCGGCTCGTTTAATATGCTCGATATGATGAACCCTGCAAATTTTGCAAAGGATTCATTGTTATTCGGAGTTGGTACAACATGGCGGTATATAGCATTCATGGCTTTGTTTGTGGGCTTTGCAATTAAAGTCCCTTCCGTACCTTTCCATACATGGCTACCCGATGCACACGTCGAAGCACCGACACCTATAAGCGTTATTCTTGCAGGTGTACTGTTGAAGATGGGTACTTATGGAATGTTAAGAATTAGTTGGCCTATATTTCCCGATGCCGTGAAATACTTCCAGACATTTATTGCATGGGTGGCAATGATAAGCATTGTGTACGGTGCTATGTGCGCCCTCGGGCAACATAAGGTCGGAAAGAGGGATTTCAAAAAACTGATTGCTTATTCCAGCGTAAGCCATATGGGTTATGTTTTGCTTGGTATGGCATCAATGACTTCTGCAGGTATGGTAGGAGCAGTTTTCCAAATGTTTAACCACGGCACAATCACTGCTATGCTCTTTATGATTGTAGGAGTAATTTATGACAGGTCGCATACACGCGGACTCGATGATTTCGGCGGTCTTGCAAACAAGATGCCTATTTACACAGGAATAATGACCGTAGCATTTTTCGGAGCAATAGGATTACCGGGATTAAGCGGATTTATAAGCGAAGCATTAGTATTTATAGGAGGTTTTAAAACTTTCCCTGTTCTCACAGCAATATCCGGTTTGGGTATAATATTAGGAGCAGCTTATATGCTCTGGACTTTGCAAAAAGTATTTCTTGGTAAAGTGCCTGACAGATGGGCTGGACCCTGGGACCCGACTCATAAAAAATACAAAACAGATGATATAAATGCCGTCGAACTTATTGCACTCGTTCCATTGGCAGTGATAATTATTTATCTTGGTATCAATCCAAGTTATATGCTCAATATGATGACGCAATCAATGAACCACCTTGTGGATTATGTGAATGTAGGCTGGTGGCATTTGGGTGCCGGTTTTTAATATAAAATGTTAACAAATAATTTTATACAACTATGATACCAATAGGACAATTTGTAAATCAACTTATGAAAAGTGTCGCACTGTTTCAACCGGAATCGGCACTTATCATAACTTTTTTAGTAGCTCTGCTTGCTGACTTAATTTTTAGAAAATCTAAGAATATTTCGGGTATAATCGCATTAATAGGCTTTGCAGTTACAGCATATTATCTATATATGCAGGGAAGCGTAAACGACCCTGCTTTCACAAAGATGCTTGCCGTTGACCCGTTCGCAAAAGCATTTAAGCTTATCATTCTTTTGGCAAGTATAATTGTCGTCGTGATTTCATTTTTCTCCGATGAATTATATAAAGCTCATGAACGCTTAGGCGAGTATTTCACTCTGATTGTGGGAATGGTAATAGGGATGTTTTTGCTTACGGGAGCTACAAACCTGATTTTAATTTACCTTGCAATAGAAACGATGAGCATCAGCTCCTATATTCTTACAGGGTATACAAAAGAGATAAAGCGGGCAAGCGAAGCATCGCTAAAATATGTAATATTCGGTGCGGTCTCTTCAGGTTTAATGCTCTACGGCATTTCTATTATTTATGGACTTACAGGTTCGTTGAATCTTTATGAAATTAATACTGTCCTTGCAACAGGTAAAGTCGGTTTATTACCTTTGCTTATTTCTTCTTTGATGATAATAGCAGGAATAGGCTATAAAATATCTGCTGTGCCATTCCATTTCTGGACACCGGATGTTTACGAAGGAGCTCCCGTTACGATAACGGCATTATTATCTATAGCATCAAAAGCGGCTGGTTTTGCAATATTAATCAGATTCCTGAAAGTTGGCTTTCTCGACCAGCACTTGCCTTTGACAGGTATATGGATGACTGTCGGAAATATTGATTGGCGATTTATAATTGCAGTATTATCCGTACTTACAATGACTCTCGGTAATCTTGTAGCTTTATGGCAGACGAATGTCAAAAGGCTACTTGCTTATTCAAGCATTGCACACGCAGGCTACCTGCTAATGGGCGTTACAATAATGACGGATGCAGGTGTTTCTGCAATCCTCGTTTACTTCGTTGTATATTTATTTATGAATCTTACAGCTTTTTATATTGTAATGCTGTTTGCAAATAAATTGGGAAGCGAGGATATTGAAGATTATACAGGTATCGGTTACCGAGCGCCCATACTAAGCGTATGCCTTGCTATTTGCCTTGTAGGATTAACAGGATTGCCCCCGACATCAGGATTCATAGGAAAATGGATGCTTTTCCTGGCTGTGATTGATGCACATTATGTCTGGCTTGCAGTTGTGGGTGTACTCAACAGTGTAATATCATTAGTTTATTATGTTAAGATTTTCAGGAATATGTATCTCAGGGATGTGGACTCAAAGAAACCTGCACTTAAATATTCTCCTGCTTCGATAATAATTCTACTGATTTTAACTTTACCAACTCTTGCACTTGGAGTTTACTTCAGTCCAATAATTGAATGGGCAAACAGGGCAACGACACTGTTCTTGGGGAAATAAAATTACAGGTATGACTTATTTGTCATTCTGAACGAAACGGAGTGAAGTGAAGAATCCAGAAGCCGCATCCAGACTGGATTCTTCGCTTCGCTCAGAATGACAGAAAATGAATATTTCTTCTTTTGAGACATCCCTTTTGTTTTTAATATTTAAATCAAAATTTTCTTAATTACAACCACAGCTTCCACCACATCCGCATGCGTTTGAGCTTTGGTGAACTTTGTGTTCGTTTATGTTTGCTATATCAGAAGTATGGCTGTGACCATGTTCGCAATCACAAAGAACATCCTCGAGATTCTGCCCTTCCTGAACTTTTAACACTTTAACCTTACCGCATCGTTCACATGTATATATTTGCCTTGTCATAATAACCTCAAATAAAAAATTAACATAAAGTTAGGCAAATATATGGATTAATTTTAGTTCTTCCTAATATTATTTTAGTTGAGATTAGTATGGTCGAATAAAAAAATCTTTTTAAAATTTAGAATAAAATTCTTAAGTATATTTATTTTTAAATAGTTCAAGATAAAACTACGTAATAATTTTAAATGTTAGGTTGCTATATTATTAAAATGTGGTGATATAAATAAAAATGTTAGATTAGTATATTATTATATTTTATTATTACAAATATTATTTATACTTTTGCATTAAAGAAATTTATTAATTATTCAATTTATAGGAAATTTTTATGAAAAAGATAATAATACTAATTACAATAATAATTTTATCATATAGCAAATCATATTCACAATGGGTGGTTTGCCCAAATTCCGGAGGGAATGTAAATTCTATAGTATTCAAGGGTAATAATGTTTTTGCCGGAGGCTGGGGTTCGGGAGTCTACCTATCAACGGATAATGGAGCAAACTGGAATACGGCAAATCAAGGTTTAAATAATCTTTATGTAAATACAATGGCTGTTAGTGGAAATAATATTTATGCAGGGACAGGAGATGACTTTGGTGGTGGCGGTGTTTATTATTCCTCAGATAACGGGGCTAATTGGAATTTAATCGGTCTGAATAATATTTGGATTCATTCATTAGGGGTAAATGGGAATAATATTTTTGCAGGTACCAATGGTAAAGGTGTTTTCTTATCTACAAATAACGGAACTAACTGGACTCCCTTAAATACAGGTATAGATACAAAT
>JBEKWK010000081.1:0-9917 GCA_049513175.1 FCB group bacterium | reverse complement strand
ATGTAGAACTTCTTGTTTCAAATGCCCGCAAGGTTCACGATATATCAGCTTCCAAATCGAATTGCGTGAGCGTTTACGTCTAAAACAGTTGTTAGTTTGTAAAGTTTGTAAAGTTTATAAAGTTCGTAAAGTTTGTAAAGTTCTTAAAGTATGTAAAACGAGATTTATCTCGTAGTCTGCTTTCCCTCTCCTTTTGGTGAGGGACAAAGGGTGAGGTGAATTATCATTGTTGTTAGATTTATCAAACGGGTTAGTTGTAAATTTTAAAATTCTTAATTTTTAATTTTTAATTCTTAATTTTTTCCAACAACTACTAACTGCTAACTGCTAACTGCTCACTCTTTCACAAACATCTTTGTCATTCCACCCATTTTTATAAAATATACTCCTATTGGTAAGGATTCAATATTAATGCGGGTTTCCGGGCTTTCGGCAGTAGCTGTTATTAATTTATTTCCCAGCATATCATAAATACTGATTTCTTTTCCTATAATATTTGCAGAATTAATATTTATAAAATCGCTTGCCGGATTGGGATAAATTATGTTTTCTATGTTTTGATTTTTTTCTTTTACGGCTGAAATGCCAAAGTCGCTTAGCTTTGCTCTGAATACGCCACTAACTAAGGTTCCTGCATAAATAGTATCTCCTCTTATAGCAAATTTCATCCTCAATACCATTGGCATTCCAGTATTTTTTATTAACCAACTTTCTCCATTATCATCAGAAAGAAATATTCCACCACCCATAGTACCAGCAAAAATATTCTTTCCGATTAAGGCTAATGACCACACATTTAAATATTTTAATCCTTGATTTTTAGCTGTCCAGTTATCTCCATTATCAGTAGAAAGGAATATTCCACCGTTTTCTGTACCAGCAAATATATTATTTTCATTTAGAGCTATTGCCCACACAGAAAATGGTCGATTAGAGGAATCCCTTAACATAGTGTTTTTTTCATTCCAACTATCTCCATCATTTGTTGATAAATATACACCCTGACCATTATTCCCATGATTATTTACCCATGTACCAATAAAAATATTATTTTCATTTATTGTAATTGACATTATATATAAATTAGTTTGAATTCCTTTATTTTTTTCAACCCAACTATTTCCGTTATCTGAAGATAAATATAGTCCACCATCTTCTGTACCGGCAAAAATATAATTTCCTTTTATAGCTAATGACCAAATATTCAAATTTTTTAATCCTTGATTTTTGGTTGTCCAATTATTGCCATTGTCAATGGAAATATTTATACCTCCACCTTCAGTACCTGCAAAAATCACATTGTTTTCAGTTATTGCGATTGCACGAATCCATAAATTATTTAAACCTTGATTTTTAGCAATCCAGTTGTCTCCGTTGTTTGTAGATAAATATATACCACTACCTTCTGTGCCAGCATAAACATTATTTTTATTGGCATTTATACACCATACTGAATCACATGTTAATCCATTATTACATGATTCCCATTGTGCATTTAATATTGATGGACATATAATGGATATCTGAAATAAAATTGTAATAATTGATAAGGTAAAAATCTTTGGTATCATAGTAGTATTCCCAAATATTTCTAGAAAATTTATATGATTAGCTTTAATTTATTTGCTCTTGTATAATTATAGCAATATAAATACCATAGATTATTAAAATTGCAAGTAATTGAAATGAAATATCTTAGATATTTTGCTATTAATTTTGTATCTGAATTTGTGTTCAAAAAAGTTTACAGTGTAAATAAAAGTGTACATAAATAATGACTGTTTTGTTTTTCTAACAACTAAGGGGACTAAATATCAATAATTCAGAACTCAGAATTCAGAACTCAGAATTAGAAATTGTTACTTACCATTATTTTTCTTAATTAATCTTTTTCTGGAGTGCCTCTATTGCTTGAGTCAAATAATAAACTCTTTCTTCATCTTCAAAATAACCTTGACCTTTAGGTTCAGCTTCATAAATAGTTTCTCCATTGCAATCAGGATAATCACAACTAAAGTAACCGTGCCTTAATCGCAAATAACCCACTTACTTCCCATCTTTATAAACATCATATTGTTCAGGAAACATAGGACAAGTCATCTTTAATTAAAATCCATTTATTTCTTTTATTTTTTCCAAACTTGTATTCTTAAAACTATTGCTTAATCTATAAATCAAAAAATTATAAACTCAATGTTGCAATATGCTTTCTCAATTTATTTATTCTTCTTTTCATAGTAAAATGAGAATCATTTTTTTCATAAGCATCGTCAATAGCATCAATCATTAGTTCGATATTTAATTTTTCTTTAGCTAAAATATATTTAGCCTTAAATACCGGGTCTGCCATTTTTTCTTCTTTATAAATCTCTATATCTGATTTCATTTTATTCTTCCTCATTATAATAAGTTCTTAATTTATTGGCTTTTTCAATTTCATTAATCGGTGTTTTTTGTTGCTTTTTTATAAACCCATTACAGAAAATTATTTTATTTTCTTTCCCATAAAAATATAGACACCTTGAGATTCTATTTATATGACGAACTCTTAGCTCAAAAATTCCATTAAAAATATATTTTGATAATTTTTCAGGTATCCTTTGGTTATTATTTTTTAACTCTATTAATTTATCAATAGCTGCAAATATATCAGCTTGTTCCTCATCATTCAATCTTTTAACAAACTCCAGGAATGGATTTTTATTGTTAATTTTTACCGAATCAAAACTTAGCATAAAAACGAAATAATGATAATTTAACTGTTATTAATATTTCACAATATAATCAATTTTCTCAAAAATTCAGAAATCAGAATACAGAACTCAGAATTAGAAATTGTTACTTACCATTATTTTTCTTAATTTAACTTTGCTATGCAATATTATTATTTAAATCTATTTACAAATCAAATTCTGATATGAATATACTTTTTTTACTTATTGGATTGCTTGTTGGGATAAGCGTCACGTTACTTATTGAAAGTATCCGTTTGTCTTCAGATAAAAAGATTTCCGAAGTTAAAATTAATTCTCTGACCGAAAATCTTGAAAAAGTTAATTCTGAAATCGAAGAAAAACGGGTTACAATCATTGATTTGAACAAAAGTCTTTCGGCTGCTGAATCCATTCAAAAGAATCTCGAAGAAAAATTGGAGACACAAAAGGAAGAAATCGAGCAAATGCATAACAAGCTGACTCTTGAATTTAAGAATCTCGCTAATGAAATTCTTGAGGATAAAAGTAAAAGATTCACCGAAGAAAATAAAACGAATATGAATGATATTCTGAAACCTCTTGGGGAAAAAATAGAGGATTTCAAAAAGAAGGTGGAAGATGCTTATGATAAGGAATCTCAGCAGAGGTATTCATTAAAAGTCGAAATAAAAAACCTGATTGAGTTCAGCCAGCAAATCAGCAAAGAAGCAACGAATTTAACGAATGCATTGAAAGGGCAAGCTAAGACACAGGGAAACTGGGGCGAGATGATTCTTGAAAATATTTTGGAAAATTCCGGGCTACAAAAAGACAGGGAATATTTTATACAGCCATCATATAACGATGAGGATGGGAAAAGGCTTCAGCCGGATGTGATTTTGAAATTTCCCGGTTTCAGAAATGTTGTTCTCGATTCAAAAGTTTCTCTGACTGCCTATGAACGATATAGTTCTTCTGAAGATAAAATTCTGCAGGATTTGGCTCTGAAAGAGCATATACAGTCAATAAAAAATCATATTATAGAATTAGCCGCAAAAAATTACCAGGATTTATATCAATTGAACACTTTGGATTTCGTTATACTTTTTATCCCGATTGAGCCGGCTTATATGCTGGCAATTCAAAATGAAAATCAGCTCTGGAATTATGCTTATGATAAGCGAATACTTTTAATTAGTCCAACGAATCTTATTGCTGTTGTAAAGATGACGGAAAATTTCTGGCGGCAGGAATATCAAAATAAAAATGCGGTGGAAATCGCTCAAAAGGGTGGAGAGTTATACGATAAATTTGTTGGACTGGTAGAGGATTTGGTGGAAATCGGGAAGAAAATGGATTCTACGAAAGAATCTTATAATAGTGCTATGAATAAATTGCACGAAGGCAGGGGAAATTTAATTAAAAGGGCACAGGATATTAAAGAACTTGGTGCGAAGACTACAAAATCACTGCCACAGACACTTATTGATAGGGCGGAGTAATTCTGAATTCTGGATTCTTAATTAAGAAAATTGAAAGGACTTTACTAAGATGTTATAATTTAATTGTCATTCCAGCGGAAGCTGGAATCCATGACGTCTTGAAAAAAGATAGATTCCAACTTTCGTTGGAATGACATTTTTGACAATTTTTAATGATAATAAAATAAAATATTATGGCACATACAAATATTGAGAGAGAAGTATTGAATTTACTGAAAGAGGCTGAAGAGCCGCTTTTGCTAAGGGAAATTGCAGGACTGCTTCATATTAAGTCAGGTTCAATTCAGTTTACTGAGCTTGAGAAAAAAGTAAAAAATTTACTTAATCAAAATGTACTGACGCAGACATCGAAGAGGAGATATTCACTTCCCGGCGAAGATGAGTCCTCAATTCAGGGTGTGCTTAAAATGAAGGATGACAGGGGCTGCGTCGAGACTAATAATCCGCAGTTTAGAAAAATTTTCGTAAAGAAAAAACATTTATTGACTGCATTCGATGGTGATACTGTTCAAGTGAAATTGACATCAATTAAAAAAAATAAAAAATTTACAGGCGAAGTAATAAGGATTGTTAAGCGTAGAGAACATCTAATAAGTGGAAGAATAGAATTTGACAATAACTTTTATTTCCTTATTCCCGACGAAAATAATTATTATATTGATTTTTTGATTCATCCCAAACATCTGAACGGAGCTAAGGACGGCGATAAAGTTACGGCAAAGATGCTTTCATGGCAGGACAGCTACAAAAGCCCGCAGGCAGAGGTTCTGAAAATAAAAGCGAGAAGCAAGGGAGAAGTGCAGGATTATGATTCTATTGTTGAGGAGTTTTACCTACCGCGAAATTTTGTAAAAGAAGTCGTAGAAGAAGCTGAAAAGTTCTCGTCGAAGATTCCAAAAAGTATTATTGACGAAAGGCTCGACCTTAGGGCAGAAGATATTATTACCATTGACCCTGCTGATGCGAAAGATTTTGATGATGCACTTTCGCTGAAAGTTCTGCCAAATGGGAATTTATATTTAGGTGTGCATATTGCCGATGTGAGTCACTATGTCCAGCCAAATACCGCACTTGACGAGGAAGCGAAATACCGTGGCAACAGCATTTATCTTGTGGGCAGGGTAATTCCAATGCTGCCTGAAAATCTTTCTAATGAGATTTGCTCGCTCCAGCCTAACAGAGTTCGTTTGTGTTTTTCTGTTATGATGGAATTTACACCTGCAGGCATTTTAAAAAAATATGAAATTGCCGAATCTGTTATAAAAAGTAAAAGAAGATTTGCTTATGAGGAAGTGCAGAAAATTATAGAAGATGGCAAAGGTGAACAATCAGATTTGATATTGAAGCTTGATAAATTAGCAAAAGCATTGAAGAAGTTAAGATTTGACAAGGGCGGGATTAATTTTGAAAGTATGGAAGTTAGTTTTATTTTGGATGAGAATAATTATCCGACGAATGCTTTGGTTAAGCGAAGTACGGATGCAACAAATCTCGTGGAAGAGTGCATGCTCGCCGCCAACCAAGTTATTGCCGGTCATGTGAGAGAATTATCGCGTAAAATGAAATTGAAAAGCCTTCTGCCGTTTATTTATAGAGTGCATGATTCACCTCCAAAAGCGAATCTAAGTGAGGTGCTGAGCTTTATAAAAACCTTGAATCCAAATGTTAAAATAAAAGGCAATTCTTCGAAAGATATTAATGCACTTTTGGAACAATATAAAAATTTGCCGGAGAAACCGATTGTAAACCAGGTATTGCTCAGGGCTATGGCAAAGGCAGAATATGCCTGCGAGAATATCGGACATTACGGGCTTGCCTTCAAGGAGTACACGCATTTTACTTCTCCTATTAGGAGGTACCCTGATTTAATGGTTCATCGTCTTTTAAAAAAATATAGCAAAGAAAAAATAAATTATAAAAATATTTCTCACTTGGAGGGAGAGCTTACAGAAATTTCAGAACATTGCACAGAACGTGAAAGGCTGGCTATGGATGCGGAGAGAGCATCAGTAAAATTATTCCAGACAATTCTTGCGAGCAACTATATGGGTAAGGAATTTATGGGAACTATTTCCGGTGTGATGAGCTTTGGCATATTTATTTTATTAGATGAAATATTTTCAGAGGGACTATTAAATTTTCGTGATATGGCAGATGATTATTATTATTTAGACGAAAAGAATCATAGAGTAATAGGAAAAAGGAAAAAGCGTGAATACAGCTTCGGTAAAAGATTAAAAGTGAAAATAATAAGAGTAAATATAGAGAAAAGAAGGATAGATTTGACCCTTGTTACTTAATTATTATTTATGGAAATTTATTATTAATTTAAATTTTATTTTTTACAAAATTATTTTATGTTTACAGGCTTAATTGAAGAAATAGGAATTATTAAAATAGCGAAGAAATTCAGCGGTGGGATAAGGATTTCTATTACTTGTAAGAAAATATTGGAAGATATTAAAATTGATGATTCAATTTCCATAAACGGTGTTTGCCAGACTGTCATAGGAATTAATGATTCCAGCTTTACCGTCGAGGCTGTTGAAGAAACGATAAGAAAATCTACATTAGGAAAATTTAATACCGGGAAGAAAGTGAATCTTGAAAGAGCTATGAGATTGAACGACAGACTGGGCGGGCATTTAGTACAGGGACATGTGGATTGCACAGGAAAAGTAATTGCAATTAAAAATGATTCAACAGGGAAATTGCTCACAATTAATTTTCCGGCAAATGATTCGAGATATATTGTAGCTCTTGGTTCGATTTGTATTGACGGAGTGAGTCTGACTGTAGCAAGGAGGGAAAATAATTCCTTTACTGTTTCTATTATCCCTCATACATGGGGAATGACCACGCTTAATGAACTAAGAACAGGCGATGAGGTCAATCTTGAGTATGATATTATCGGAAAGTATGTTGAGCAAATGGTAGAGCCTTTTGCAACAAAAAGTACAGAATCAAAATCATCAATTTTAGACCAGTTTTTAGAACAACCAGATTAAAGATTAATTCACATTTTAGTTATAAAAACTTTTTTATTTTTGTGTGTTATTTATTTCAGAGTTAAATTTAAAAATTCAAAAAGATATTATAAAATTCTTAGATATAGTTTGTATTATTAATTTTCTCCGGGAAAAAAAATGAAAACAAGAATCGAAAAAGACTCAATGGGCGACATTGAGGTACCATCTGATGTTTACTGGGGAGCGCAGACAGCCCGCTCACTTATCCATTTTGTAATCGGAATTGAAAAAATGCCTAGAAGCATTATCTGGGCTATGGGTATTTTGAAAAAAGCCGCAGCTATGACTAATGCGGAGCTTGGAGTACTCGACAAAGAAAAGGCAGAATTGATTATGAAAGCTGCCGATGAAGTTATTGACGGAAAACTTGATGCTCACTTTCCGCTGTCAATCTGGCAAACAGGCTCCGGGACACAAACCAACATGAATGTCAACGAAGTAATTTCCAACAGGGCTATCGAAATTGCAGGTGGCGTTATGGGTAGCAAAAAACCTATTCATCCAAATGACGATGTTAACAAGTCTCAAAGCTCGAATGACACATTCCCTGCTGCTATGCACATTGCTGCGGCAGATAGAATGGCTATGGGCTTAATTCCTGCCATGACTACTTTGAGAAATACTCTTTATACAAAATCAGTCGAGTTTAAGGATATAATAAAAAGTGGCAGAACACATTTGATGGATGCTGTGCCGATTACTCTTGGACAGGAATTTTCAGGATATGTCCAGCAGTTGGATAATGATATTGAGAGAGTGAATCTCGTACTTGGAGGATTGTATGAAATAGCTCTCGGTGGAACGGCTGTAGGAACGGGATTAAATACACATCCGCTATTTGCCGATAAAGTTGCGGCACATATCGCACAATTGACTGATTTGCCTTTTGTGAGTGCTCCAAATAAATTTGAAGCTCTTGCGGCACACGATGCCTTGGTCTTTGCTCATGGTGCATTGAAAACTACTGCGGCATCATTAATGAAAATTGCAAATGATATTCGCTGGCTGGCATCGGGTCCGAGGTGCGGTCTTGGAGAATTGTCTATTCCGGAAAATGAACCCGGCTCGTCAATTATGCCCGGTAAGGTGAATCCAACGCAATCAGAGGCTATGACAATGGTGGCGACCCAGGTGTTCGGGAATGATGTTTCGATTAATTTCGGTGGTGCTTCCGGTAATTTTGAATTGAATGTTTTCAAGCCTGTGATTATTTATAATTTCATGCAAAGCGTGAGATTGCTATCTGATTCCTGCAAGATGTTCAATGAGCATTGTGCCGAAGGGATTAAGCCGATTAAGGAAAAACTTGATTTTTACATGAAAAATTCTTTGATGCTGGTAACAGCATTGAATCCGCATATTGGATATGATAATTCTGCCAAAATTGCAAAGCATGCGCATAAAACAGGAAAGACTTTGAAGGAAGCGGCTATGGAACTGGGTTTACTGACTTCTGAGAAATTCGATGAAATAGTAAGACCGGAGAAAATGCTGGGACCGAATATATAAATATATCTTTTTTCCTATAGTCAGGAGTTGCCTCCTGACTATAGAAAATTAAGCTAAAATTCAAAATTTAATCCTACTTTAAAATTGTCATACATGAGCGGTGGAGCGGTCCTGAAAGGCCAGTTCATATTTTTTTTCTGAAGCTCGTAAATCCCGTAACTATAGGCATTCATCAGAAAGAAATTAACTATAGGACCGGCGGCAGGTGAAGCTTTTATAATTTGCCTTGAGAAATGAGATAATATACCATCACCTATTTCAAATATGGCAGTACTGCCTAACCAACTCCAGAATAAAAATCTCGGAGTAATTATTGTCCTTTCGTAACCCGCACCGAGCGAGAGAGGGGAGAATAGTTTTACTTTTATTCCTGCCTGAAAAGTTTCACCAAACCTGAATGTTTCACCATAAGTATCAACAATGTGGTTACCGTAAGCATTTGCAAGGGTATCCTTAAAATCAAATTTTGTCCAAGAAAACCCTTTCGACCTATATAAAACTATATTTGAATTTTCTCCAAGTTGATAGCCATAGCCATCTCTCGATGAAAAGCCGAATCTCCATGTATTTGTTTTGATACCGCTATCAGATTTAGACCGCAAGTCGCTTGTCAGGTTGCTGAGAAAAACATATGAAAAGTAGTACTTCAGAACATTCCCTTTTTCATATTTTTTAAGACGGGTATTTGTGAAACCAAGGTCTATTTCGCCGGAATTAATATTTGCAAAATTTCCGGTGAATACATTTTTGTACATTGAAGGGGAGCCGAAACCATAATCAAGGTCAATAGTAGGATTCTCAAAATACGTTTTCATAGAAATTGTCATTCCCTTTTGATTCTCCTTATTATCAAAAACAAACCAGTAATCGTCATCATCTACCAGATTTTTCGTAGAGTCAGTTTGTGCGAAAAGGAATGCGTTTAGACAAAAAAAGCTGAATATAAAAGCAAGAAAAAAAAGTTTTTGTTTCATAATCTCTCCATAATTAAAATGTGATTTATTCATTATTCTAAATACGTCATAGCAAAGAGAATGTTACAAAACTTATAAAATGGCAAGTATAAAACAAGAAAAATTTAATTTATAATTTACTTGGTTTTCACATAATTATTATATAAGTTTGATTTGGAATATAAAACTTTAAGCAATGATACAATTCAAAAGAAACATGATTTACTATGT
>JBEKWK010000080.1:0-10021 GCA_049513175.1 FCB group bacterium | reverse complement strand
ACCTTTTTTGAGAAAAGTTGATGAACAGCCTGTTACACTCGATTTATCCATAACATCTTTATTAGTATTTCAATGGATTGCGGCATGTATTATTATTTTAATATTTGCAAAAGTCGGCAGAGCATATAAAAAGAGACCGGGCAAAACTCCAAAGGGCTTGCAAAATGCTATAGAGGCTCTTGTAGTTTATGTCCGCGATGAAGTTATTTATCCCAATTGCGGCTCCCAGAGAATAGCTGACATGCTGTTTCCATATTTTATAGCATTATTCTTTTTCATTTTAGCCTGCAATCTTCTAGGGCTTGTTCCGGGTGCACACACTGCCACGGGTGCATTAGCTGTTACGGGAGCATTGGCAATAATTGCATATTTTGTTATTAATATAGTTGCAATCCGTGAATCGGGATTCGGCACCTGGCTTAAGCATTTGCTTGGGGGAGCTCCTATTGGTCTTGCACCGATAATGATACCAATTGAAATAATTTCGATGTTCGTAAAGCCGTTTGCATTGACTGTCCGTCTTTTTGCGAATATGACTGCGGGACATGTTGTTTTGTTTTCACTTGTTGGCTTAATCTTTTTCTTTAAGGCATCTTCGGGAATGACGTCAGGCTTGGTAATAGCCCCGATTTCAATTGCGTTTTCGATTTTTATGTATTGTTTGGAAATGCTTGTGGCAGTGCTTCAGGCTTATATTTTTACGATATTGACGGCAGTTTTTGTGGGACTGGCAGTTGGGGAGCATGCACATGAACACTAATTCAGTTAGGAGTTAGGAGTGTGGAATTAGGAGTTGAAAAAAATTAAGAATTAAGAATTAAAAATGGAAATTTGGGAATAGGGAACAAGGAATAGGGATTATTTTACTAACCCCCAATCCCTGACCCCTAATCCCAAAAAAACTTTAAGAACTTTAAAAACTTTATAGACTTTAAAATAAATACTAAGTTTTTTTTATTTAATTAAGGAGTTATTTAATGAATCCACTTCCATTAGGACTACTCGGTGCAGGACTTGGTGCAGGTATAGCAGTTATCGGTGCAGGTTTAGGTATTGGTAAATTGGCTGCCGCCGCTCTCGAAGCTACTGCCCGTCAGCCGGAAGCCGCAGGTACTGCACGTACGACCATGATTATTGCCGCCGCTTTGATTGAAGGTGTGGCATTGTTTGCATGCGTTATTTGTATGTTGCTTGCTGTTAAGTAATAGTGAATGTCTTTAAATTGTCATTCTGAACGAAACGGAGTGAAGTGAAGAATCCAAGTTGATGTACGATTTTAGATTTAATTTTTATAATCGTAAACCAGAATCTAAAATAAAAATATATACTGGATTCTTCGCTACGCTCAGAATGACATTCTTAATGCTATAAGTATTTGAGATAATCTTATATTATTTTAATAAAATTTTGGAAATAATTATTCAATATATATTTAGGATTTGATATGGATAAAGTAATGAATATAGATCCGGGTCTGATGATTTGGACATTACTCACTTTTGGAATTTTTCTGTTTATCGTTACTAAATTAGGCACAAAGCCAATTATCAATGCACTGAAAAAACGAGAAGAATCAATCAAGGATTCAATCGAAGGTGCTGAAAAAGCTAACGAACAGGCGAAGCAGATTCTCAAAGAAAGCCAGGCAAAACTCGATTCAGCTTACCAGGAAATGTCGGAAATAGTAAACAAAGGCAGAGTGCAGGCTGAAGACATTCTCAAAAAAGCTGCAGAAGAAGCCGACGTTGCCAAGAAAGCTAAAATTGATGAAGCTATTCGCGAAATCGAAAGAAATAAGGAAATCGCAATAAAGGAATTAAGAACTGAAGTTGCAGGGCTGGTGGTGCAGGCTACTGAAAAAATCTTAGGCGAAACATTGGACAAAGAAAAGCATTATAAACTTGTCGAATCTTATATTGAAAAATTACCCAATAATTAATTATAGAAATAATGACTGAATACAAAGTTTCATTCAGATATGCACGGGCATTGCTTGAACAGGCAATACAGGAAGGCTCGGTGGAAATTATTTATAAGGATTTTCTCCGCGTATCAGAGGTTTTTGCTTCTTCGAGAGACTTAAGAAGTATGGTGGAAAGCCCTGTTTTTCAACTTTGGAGAAAACTTGAAATAGTTAAATTAATTTTCGATGAAATAAAGATTTCCAAGCTTTCTATGGATTTCCTTTTACTACTCATTAATAAAGGGCGTGGTGAACTTATAATGAGTATCATCGAGCAATTTGAAAATCAATATAATATTTATAACAAAAACCTAACAATCGAGGTTGAATCTGCTATCGAACTTACGGATGAAATTAAAAATAAAATTATTACTAGGATTGCAGATTGGACAAAGAAAAAAGTATTACCAAAATTTATTATTAATCCTACCTTAAGAGGTGGATTTTTAGTTAAAATTGATGATTGGGTCTATGATTCCTCAATAAAAAATCAATTGGAAGTGCTTTATAAATCTTTAGCTGAGGGATAGAATCTAATAGTTAGGAGTTTGGAGTTAGGAATTAGGAGTAATAATTGTAACGCGAAATTTATTTCGCAGTTAAATTCAAAAGAAAATTATTAATAAAATTATAAGATATAAAAGGAAAAGTTAATATGGTTGATGTTCGACCTGAAGAAATATCTGCGATACTGAGACGCCAGTTGTCAGGCTTTGAGCAGGAAGCGGATATTTATGAAGTTGGTACCGTTCTCCAAATTGGTGACGGTGTCGCACGAGTTTACGGTTTAACAAAAGTAATGTCATCAGAGCTTGTTGAATTTCCACATGGAGTTGTCGGCATGGTTCTTAATCTCGAAGAAGACAATGTCGGAATAATGCATTTCGGAAACGACAGTTTAATTAAAGAGGGTGATACTGTCCGCAGAACCGGCAAAATCGCTTCTGTTCCTGTTGGAATGGAAATGCTTGGGAGAGTTGTTAATCCTTTGGGAGTTCCTATTGACGGCAAAGGTCCTATTGTTTCCAAAGAAATCCTTCCAATTGAAAGAAAGGCTCCCGGTGTTCTGCCACGACAACCGGTTAAAGAAGCTCTTCAGACTGGATTGAAAGTAATTGATGCATTAATTCCTATCGGAAGAGGACAGAGAGAATTAATCATAGGCGACCGTCAGACAGGAAAAACCGCCATTGCACTCGATACAATTATTAACCAAAAATATACTCATACTGAAGAAGCTAAGAAAAACGGCATTAAACCCGTATATTGCATTTATGTTGCTATCGGTCAGAAAGGCTCTACTGTAGCCAATTTTGTTGCCTATCTTGAGCAATATGGAGCTTTAGATTATACTATAATCGTTGCCGCAAATGCTTCCGACCCTGCACCATTGCAGTTTATCGCACCATATTGCGGATGCTCGATGGGAGAATATTTCCGTGATAACGGTATGCACTCACTTGTTATATATGACGATTTATCCAAGCAGGCAGCCGCTTACCGCCAGGTATCTTTGCTTTTAAGGAGACCGCCCGGACGTGAAGCTTATCCGGGAGATATTTTCTATCTTCATAGCCGTTTGCTCGAAAGAGCCGCAAAATTCTCTGACGATAACGGGGGTGGCTCGCTTACTGCTTTACCAATTATTGAAACTCAGGCAGGTGATGTCGCAGCTTATATTCCAACAAATGTTATATCCATTACAGACGGGCAGATTTATCTTGAGCCAAACCTATTCAATGCCGGTGTCAGGCCTGCGATGAACGTTGGTATATCAGTTTCGCGTGTTGGTGGAAATGCTCAAAATAAAGCTATGAGAAAAGTTGCCGGTCCTTTGAAACTTGACCTTGCTCAATATCGCGAACTCGAGGCTTTTGCTAAATTCGGCTCTGACCTTGACAAAGCGACTCAGCAATCTCTTACGAGAGGTGCAAGATTAACTGAAGTTATGAAGCAAAGACAATACGAACCGATTCCTGTCGAAAAACAGATTGCTTTGATTTGGACTGCAACAAAGGGATATTTAGACGGCTATCCACTCAATGCGATAGATAAATTTGAAAAGGAATTTTTTGAATATATTGAACTGAATCATAGAGATTTATTGAATAGTATCGTTGAGAAAAAAGAGCTGACCGACGATATTAACGAAGGCTTGAAAAAAGCGACTGATGGTTTTGTTGCTCATTTTAATCCGTTGAACTAAAATGATTGTACTTACCGGTGGTGCCGGCTTTATCGGTTCCTGCTTCCTTGCGAAGCTGAATGAGGAGAATATCACTGATGTTCTCGTTGTGGACAGGCTTGGAAACGAACTGAAATGGAAAAATCTTTTAGGAAAAAAATTCATCGGGTTTGTGCATAAAACCAAATTCAGGGAGAATCTTGCAAAAGGCGATTACGGCAAGGAAGTAGAGGCAATTTTTCATTTTGGTGCTTGTTCTTCGACAACTGAAAAAGACGCGGATTACCTGCTTGATAATAATTTTAATTACAGCACAGAATTGGCTGATTTTGCAGCCTGGAACGATATACGATTTATATATGCTTCCAGTGCCGCAACTTACGGAATGGGGGAGAACGGGTATTCGGATAAGGAATTTGATAAACTGCGTCCTTTGAATATGTATGGTTTTTCGAAGCATTTATTTGATTTGTGGGTTATTCATCATAAACTTGACAAAGACTTTACAGGCTTGAAATTCTTTAATGTATTCGGACCGAATGAGTACCACAAAGGCGATATGGCAAGCATGGTTCTAAAATCTTATAACCAGTTCGTTCAAACAAAAAAGGTAAAGCTGTTTAAATCGAATACAAAAGAATTTAAAGACGGGGAGCAGAAGCGGGATTTCATCTATGTTAAAGATGCAGTCGAGATTGTCTGGAAAATTTATAAAAATAAAAAAATATCCGGAATATATAATTTAGGTTCTGGAAAATCGAGAAGCTGGAATGATTTGGGGAATGCGGTTTTCAGGTCATTGAGAAAAGAACCCAAAATTGAATATATCGAAATGCCTGATGAATTGAAAAGTCAATATCAAAACTATACTCAGGCGGATATGTCAAGACTGAACAAGGCTCTTGGCAAGTTTCAGTTTCGAACACTTGAGGATAGTATTGATGATTATGTGAAAAATTATCTTGTAAAAGGTAATTACTTGTAAGAATATGAAAGTCATTCTGAGCGAAGCGAAGTAACATGTTGAACGAAGTTAATCCATCTTACAAGTAAATTGTAGATTTTAGATTCTAGATTGACGATTATAATAATTTATTCTAAAATCGTACATCTAAAATCGTAAATGGAGTTGGATTCTTCATTTCATTCAGAATGACTATTTTTAATAAATTATTTATTTTATATAAGATTTGACTTATGCCGACATTAAGAGATATCAGAAGAAGAATAACAGGTGTTGCGAACACTTCGAAAATCACGCAAGCTATGAAAATGGTCTCCGCATCCAAGCTGAGACGCGCCCAGGAAGCAATTCAATCAGCGAGACCTTATGTCCTGAAGCTGTCAGATATGCTTGGGAATCTCGTCGAAAGCGTGGGGGAGGAATACACTCATCCATTAGTACAGAAGCATACTTCTGTCAATAACATAGCAGTTATCTGCATTGCATCTGACAGGGGATTATGTGGTAGTTTCAATGCTAATCTTATTCGATATACAACAAACCAAATCGAAAATGAAATTCTGAAAGAAAATCCGTCGGCAAAAATCACTGTTTTTCCTGTCGGCAAAAAGGCATGCTCATTTTACAAAAAGTATAAATATCCGGTGTCAAAAGAATACCCGGGTATATTTGCGAAGCTAAAATTTGAGGAAGCAAAAAGCATCGTCAGCGAAGTCTCATCAAGATATATCGAACAGGATTTCGACCAGGTCTATATATTTTTTAATGCTTTTAAAAATGTAATTACACAGGTGCCTTCCCAAATTATGCTTCTGCCAATAGAAAAAACAGAACAAGCGACAGACCACAAAAAAATCAATATAGACTACATCTTTGAGCCGGATGAGAAAGCTATTTTAGATGTGCTGTTACCAAAGCATCTCGATATACAGCTTTGGCGGACACTACTCGAATCTAACGCAGCGGAGCAGGCGGCAAGAATGATGGCTATGGACAACGCCACCACAAATGCACGCGAGCTAATCACTCATCTCGAGCTTGTATTCAATAAAGCACGCCAGGCGGCGATAACAAAAGAAATGCTCGAAATTGTCAGCGGAGCGGAAGCACTTAAGAAAGCATAACTCAGTTGTTAGTTGCTCGTTGTTAGTTGTTAGTAAAGACAATGTCATTCTGAGCTTGCGAAGAATCCATTTCTAATTCTATATTCTGAGTAGGGGTTTAAAAGAATTTCCCATAAAAAGTAAAAAAGCCCGCTAAAGCGAACTTAATTACCGATCGGGGACACCCCAGTCCATTTCTTTTATTTTTATAACGCAATTTAACAAAAAATATTGTTTTATTAAATATTTATTTATAAAATAATTTATTTGACAGCATTATTCTGGTTAGTTACACTCAAACCAATATTTCCTTAAATTTGCTTTTTGAGAGAGCTAAGCAAAATAAAAAAATAATTTCTTCAATTTATTAGGAGAGAAATATGAAAAAATCTTTTATTTGTTCAGTATTTTTATTAATTGGTTCTGTAGTAATAATAATTGGATGTGGAACACAAAGAGATGCTAATGAACAATTTGATTTGAAACATCCGATTATATTTATATATCATAATACTACTATGAAACAAGTCTCTGATGCAATTCATGTAGCGATTGAAGGATATGTCGAAAATATTGAATTAAAAAATGATTCACTTATAACAGGAAATTATGATATATCTGATCCCAAAGGAAAATTAAAATTAGTATTTCGAATTACAACTAAGCAAGATGGAATTGGTATAATTATTTCGACTGATTTTGAATCACCTCGTTATATTAGTATGGATTCTTTAACTGAATCTGAATCAAAAGAGATTGCACAGAAATGGGCTGATGAAATAGGAAAAGATGGTAAATTATATGGAGAATACCCATATTCTATTTTTCTGAATAATGTAAATTTGAAACAAGTAAAAGATGCTTGTTTAGATGATATTAAAGGTGATGGTACTTCCAATCGATATATGTCGTCAATGAATGATTCTTTAATTGAAATGCATCATGAGGGAACAGTTGGAATTGATAATTATGACATTACTTGGAAATTTATTATTGAAAATGGAGGAATTAGGTTATTTTGTAAGTCCAACGTTAAGGGATATAAAGCAGGGTCTGCAGAAATATGGGGAAAGGGTGTGGCAAAAAGACTTGGAATAGAAAATTAAAAATCATTTTTTAAAAGAAAACTAAAATGAAAATTAGAACTGAAAATGATAAAAAAATAATGTATAAAGAACATATCAAATATGAATATGATATGTTGAATTATTTAATTAATTATTTAATTCAAAATCAAAATAAAACACAAGATTTTGAATATAATGTTCATTTAGAAGGCTATTATTTACATATTCGAAATTTATTCGATTATTTAAAAAATAGTAATAATGATGATTCTTTTATTGCTATTCATCTTATCAAAATTGAAAAAATAGAAGAATATAAAAATGAAATTGAAAATTATTTAAATAAATATTCTATGAAAAATTTTCAAATAATTATGCAAAAAAGAGTATCTCATATATCTTATGAAAGAGTAAATAAGATTGACGATGAAAAATATGATATAGGTACTTTAAATTCTATTATTTCTGATATGACAAATATATTTAATAATTATATAGATGAAAAATATATCCAATAAAAAAAATAATTATTCGTTCATATTACTATGAATGAATTATTAAAAAATTTTGCAAAAGAAACTTATAATCAATTCATAAAACATGGATTAGAATATAGTTTACCTATTATATTAACAATTGGCAGTATAGATGTTTCAATAGTATTACAAGAATTTAATTTGAGCAAAATCAAAGACTATAAATACAAAAATGAATTTATAATAACAGAAAGTATTTTACATACACAGTCTGAAGAACAAAATACTAGTCAAATTAAAGATACTGAAGGATCTGTTTATATAACTGGAACCGATTTGGGAATTTTTTAATTTTTCTGAATGATTTCCTTATAGTCATTAATTTGCTCCTCATGTATATAATAATCCCCAAATCCTAATTCTCCTTCCTTCCTCTCCGGCAACTTTAATTATTAACAAATTACGAATTAAAAATTACTAATTGTGGTTAAACTTTTGACTTTATACTTTCAACTTTCTACTGAATCAGTTATCAGACTTCGGCGAGCTCAGTCGAGTCGTTCCCGGTTTTCAGTTCTCGGAAAAAACTTTGCAGAACATACAGTTAAATCTGAAGGCTATGATAAATTTTACCTCACCCGGTTATAGAACATAAAACATAGAAATAGAAGTAGAAATAGAAAAGAAAGGAGAGGGAAAGCAGTGAACGAGATGAATCGCGTTTTACAATCTCTGTGGTCTCAGTGTCTTTCTCTCTGTGTATTCTGTGGTAAAATTGCATTTTCTTCTCTTTCTACACACCACTTGTTCCCCTCTTTATAGAGGGTATATAACTATTAGATGATATTTATAAGGTAATACCATATATATACTTCCAACAACATTTTAAATACTTTTTTAAACGGTTGAAAAAATTATTGAAAAAAGCGTTGAAAAAACTATTGAAAAAATAATTAAAAAACGGTTGAATAAAATGTTTAAAATTTACGATTTATATTTGCAGTGTTTGTTCTTTGAAAAGCAGGAGTGAAACATTATTTCTTTGTGCTTCTTTGAGTCTTATTCTTGGTGTTCTTTGTGTTAAATTTCTTAATTGAAAACCTTTTAACACAAAGCACACAAAGTTTCTCACAAAGCACACAAAGCAAATCGCCGTTGAGGCAATTATTAATGCAAATTTGCATTGACTTAAATATCAATTTTTAATTCATAATTCTTAATTTTTCATGTAGTTACTTTTCGGAAATATTAAAAAAATTGATTTTTCAATGCAAATGGATGCAAACAAGTAGTAAGTTCTTTGAAATAAAAAAAATTACTTGTTCATTGGCTAAATGTAGAGGCAATGCAAAGCAGTGAAAAGTTTATAAAGTTCATAAAGTAAATCTAAAATTTTTAATTGATTAGAATTCCACCAAGCTAATTCAAAATTTTTAATTCATAATTTTTAATTTTTCATGTAGTTACTTTTCGGGAATATTAAAAAAATTGATTTTTCAATGCAAAAGATGCAGACTTTGGAGCAAGTTCTTTGAAATAAATAAATTTACTTGTGCAGTGGCTTAATACAACGGCAATGCAAAGCAGTGAAAAGTTTATAAAGTAAATCTAAAATTTTTAATTGATTAGAATTCCACCGAGCTAATTCTTAATTTTTAATTCCTAATTAATAATTATTTGGGCTACTTACAATTCAAGAATAATAAAAAAATCATTTTTTTGGCGGTTTTGGCGGGAAACAAATAGTAAGTTCTTTGAAATTATATAATTGCAGACCAACCCGGCAAGTTGAAATTGGAGGGTATTGGAGGGTTTCGGAGGGTAAAAGAGTTGAAAGTTTATAAAGTTTGACTTCGGCGAGCTCAGTCGAGTCGTAAAGTTCATAAAGTTTGGATTAACTTCTTTCAATATGTTACTTCGTTTCACTCAGAATGACTTTTTGTTACTAATAACCAATAATTATTCCAAATTATTTAACCACAATTAGTAATTAATAATTCGTAATTAGTAATTAAAAAGAACTCCTAATTCCACACTCCTAACTCCTAACTAAAACCCAAGTTCTTGCAGGTATTTCATTATGTCTTCGGTGTAGATATTAATCGTTTCGCCGTACCATTTATCGTAAGGCAGAAGCACCAATGAGCCGTAGGTTAGAGGATTGACGGAATCGAAAGCCGAGCTTGCTATCTGGGTTTCCTCTTCGGGACGAAATTCGTTGTCAATATCATGAACGATGACAGTACAGCCGAAGCGTGTATAG
>JBEKWK010000079.1:0-10053 GCA_049513175.1 FCB group bacterium | reverse complement strand
AACAGGCACTTAACGAAGCTTTCAGATGTCTTGAATGCGGATGTTCCGAATATTATGACTGCGTTTTTAGAAAATATGCTGATGAATATGAAATTGACATTTCTGAATATTTAGGTGAAGTAAGAAAATTCAAGGTTGACAAAAGACATCCTTTCATTACTTTTGACCCCAATAAATGTATAAATTGCGGAAAGTGCGTAAGAATATGCTCCGAAATACTTAAAGTATCGGCATTAGGTTTTGTGAACAGAGGCTTCAAGTCAGTTGTAAAACCGGCAATGGAAAAACCATTATTAGATACAAATTGTATTGCCTGCGGTAATTGCATTGATGTTTGCCCGACGGGAGCTATAAGCGAAAAATTTCCTCACAAAATACTCGGGACTATGCCCAAGCTCAATCAAAAATCAATTTGTAATTTCTGTTCTATTGGATGCAATATTAACTATAAAGTCGTTGATAATGATATTTTCTATGTCTCCAATTCAACTGAAGAAATTATTAACTCAAAAAACAATGGCTATTTATGCCTCAAAGGAAGATTCGGACACAGGTATTTATTAGATAAAGAGAACAGGTTAGAATCTGCCGGAATAAAAGAGAATGACCAATTCAGGGATGTCAGTATAGATGAAGCAATTGAATACTCCTCGAATAAAATAAAAGAAATTATTACAAAATACGGCTCTGATTCCGTTGCGGTATTTGCTTCTCCGAAATTAAGTAACGAAGAGCTTTACCTGCTTCAAAAATTTGCCAGGGTGGGACTAAAGACAAACAATATATCGAGTTTTTCAGATATGCTTTATGGAAAAGAATCAGATTGTCTCGATGAATGCTTAGGTGCAACAGTTTCAACAATCACAATGGATGAGTTAAAAAACACAGATATTATAATAGTGATGAATACAGATACTGAAGAAAATCTTATACTTGAACTTAAGATTAAAGAAGCATTAAAGAAAGGTGCCAAATTAATAATAATAAGCTCTTCAGAGACCGGCCTGACTAAATCTGCAAGTTTGTGGCTCGACACAAGGAAAGGTACAAATACAATCTTAATTAATGCTTTGATAAAGGAATATCTTAATAACCACAACAAAAATAATTCCGAATTAAGAAAAATGGTATCACCTTTCGATGCTGAAGCAGTGTCGGATTTCGCAGGCGTTGAACAGGAAAAATTTAAAAAGCTCTTGCGTTTAGTTAAAGACAGTGAAAAAAATATTGTGTTTGTATATAATCTCGATTCTTTAAAAGAAAAATCTAAAAATGACCTAAAAGCTGTTTATAATTTTATGAAAATAACAAACAGAATTCATAGAGAAAATAACGGCCTTTTAATTTTGAGAGAATTTTCAAATTCAACCGGTTTGCAGGATATGGGAGTCAATCCACAGCATCTGCCGGGTTATGTAAAATTTAATGAAAAAAATGAAATAAAACATATTGGAGATTATTGGTCTGAGAATCTTGAAGAAGTATTTAAACCGGTTGATATACCAAAAGCACTTTTGGACGGAAAAATAAAAGCTGTACTTATTTTTGGTGAGAATCCACTTATAGATTCCGGGAATGCAAAATATTTTAACGGGGTGGAATTTTTAATGGTATTGGATTCCTTCAAAACTGAAACAACATTAGAGGCAAATGTGGTTATTCCTACAGCCACTAGTGCTGAACAACATGGCACTTATACTTCCTGTGATACGAAGATACAAAAATTCAAACCTGTTATCAATAAAAGAAATAATTTGGAGAATTGGGAAATATTTTCAAAATTAGCAAAGAATTTTAGTAATAGTTTAAACTTTGAGTCTTATGATGTACTGTTTGATGAGATTATAAAAGTAAACAGGCTTTACTTTAATTGCCAGGTTGATGAATACTGGAACAAAAATATTAGGAATAAGGAATTTCTCAGACAGCAGCGTAAGTTGGATTATTTATATTATAAGATAGATACCGGAACATTCAACCCGGTCAAAGCAAACTTACATTATTCCGATGATTATTTTTTTAAGTTTATTAAAAACAGATTAAATGTTACGGTTCAGGTAGATGAGTCATATAACAAAATACAAGTTGGCGTTTGATTTATTCGGAAGTGTAATTGCTTTTAACAAAGATAATAATATAGCTTTTGCAGGAGAAAACATTATTAAAGCATTATCTCCTTCAGGAATTAATATTGAAAATATAGTTGGCAATAATTTTTCCGGGGATGATGGTAAAAATCTTCTTATTATAATTAATAAAGTTCGTCAATATCAAAGGTCTTACCTATTTAAATTTAAGAAAAGCAACCAGGAGTTAATATTATTTCCTTCAGGAATTCATAATAGTGACTATGTACTATTGTCTTTGAAAAATGCAGTTGACCATCTGAGCACATTAGAAACTAATCTTAAAGAGAGAGTAAAGGAACTTGAATGTCTGTACAGTATTTCATATTTGCTTCATACCTGCAAGGATGTAACCGAAGCTCTTGAGAAAAGTACAGAACATATACGACGAGGATTTCAATATCCAGAAGTAACTTCTGTCGTAGTTGAATATAATGGCATAAAATATATAAATGCCGGCGGGAGTGAAAAAAAGGTAAAAAATGTTTTAAGCGATTTAAATATTTTAAAACACTCGGAATCCAAAGGTGAAATAAGGGTAATTTATCATAAAAAACTTCCTTTCCTTAAAGAAGAAGTAAAACTATTAAAAGAAATTTCCGAAAAGTTTACCCGGGCAATTGAAAAAGAAGAAAGAACGAAACTACTCGAAAAGCAAAAGAAAATTCTTTTATCCAAGAATAAAAAATTACTCGAACTTACAGATGAATGCAGGCAGAGCAGGGAAAAACTACAGACTTTTATCAGGGCAATTAATGATAAAATTCATGTGATTGACAAAGAATTTAATATTGTAATTTCGAATAAAGAAGAAATCGGAAACAGCGGGAAGTGTTATAATAAACTGTTCGATTATAACCAACCATGCAAAGATTGTCCGGCTCTGATTACCATCAAAAATAATAAACAGGCATCTTTAGAGAAAGAATTTCAAAACAAATTTTATCTTTTACAGACTTACCCGGTTTTTAACGAAGACGGCAGTGTTGACAGGATTATGGAGGTTTGCCGTGACGTTTCCAAAGAGAAAAAAATGGAATCTCAATTGCTCGAATCTCATAAACTGGCTTCTTTAGGCAAGTTGGTTGCTGGAGTTGCACATGAAATAAATAATCCCAATACTTTCATTTTAGGAAACACCAGGATTATAAAAGAGGCTCTCACAGACGTAATGCCAATTCTTGAAGAACAATATGCAAAAAATTCCGGTTTGAAAATCGCAAGACTGGATTACAACCTTTTCAAAGAAAATATATTAACCCTGATTGACGATATTTATAATGGAGCGGTTAAAATTAAGAAAATCGTAGATGAATTGAGGAACTTTGCAAGGAAAGACGAAGAAGTGCTTTCGGACAATGTTAATATAAATTATTTGGTTGAAAATACTATACGGCTGGTTAAAAAGCAGATTAAAGAAAATGTAAAAATAAACTTAGAACTTAAGCACGAAATACCTCCTTTTATGGGGAGCATATCCAAGTTGGAACAGGTAATGATAAATCTAGTTCTCAATGCGGCACAGGCAATCGGCAGGGAAAACGGAGAAATTAATGTCAATACGGAATTTGACCCTTATAACAGTCAAGTCATAATTGCTGTAACTGATAATGGGAAGGGTATGGATGAAGTAACAAAAAGAAATATCTTTGACCCGTTTTTTACAACTAAGCGAAGCGAAGGCGGTATTGGTTTAGGGCTTTCAATTTCATACAGAATTATTAAAGAACATAAAGGCGATATCGAGGTGGATTCCAAATTAGATAAAGGAACTACTTTTACAATCACTATTCCGGTTAATCAAAACGAAAATGGCTCGTATTCTCGTAATTGATGATAATCAACCTATTCTGAATTTTTTAAAAATTTTCCTGATTCAATCGGGAAATTTCCAGGTCCTAACCCTGCAAGACAGCACAAAAGCTTATGATTTACTTGAAAAGGAAAAATTCGACATCCTTATTTTAGACATGGACATGCCTGAAGTAACCGGTCTTGATATTTTGAAATATATTAATAATAACAATATAAATATCACGACCATTGTATTAACGGGTGTAGAAGATATTGACCTTGCAATATCAGCCATGAAACTTGGCACACATGATTATTTGCTTAAACCGATTGATGAGAAAAAATTGCTCGAGGCGATAGATAACGCATTAAATAATTTTAACATAGACCAAAAAACCGAGACATCAACTCAATCCTTTTCTTTCGAAACCCTGAAATACAAAGACGCTTTCAAAAAAATTATCACTCAAGATGTGAAAATGTTCAAGATTTTCCACTTTGTGGAGAAATTTGCAAATACCGATAACAGTATTCTGATATGGGGAGAAAGCGGCACCGGAAAGGAATTGATTGCACAGGCGATACATAAAATCAGCGACAGAAGGGATAAGGAATTTATCGCAGTGAATGCAGGAGCATTGGCAAACGAATTATTTTCTTCAGAATTTTTTGGACATGAAAAAGGTGCCTTTACAGGTGCTATAAAGGAGAAGAAGGGATTTATCGAGGAAGCTGACGGGGGGACTTTATTTTTAGATGAAATCGGCGAGCTTGATTTGGTAACACAGGTAAAATTATTGAGGGTCTTACAGGAGCAGGAATTTTATAAATTAGGTTCCACAAAAAACATTAAAGTTGATGTCAGAATAATTGCCGCCACAAATAAAAATTTATTTGAAGAAATAAATAAAGGAAATTTCCGTAAAGACCTCTTCTTCAGGCTGAATATCAACTCAATCGAGCTTCCGCCGCTTAGGGACAGGGAAAATGAAATAGAATTTTTAGCAGATTTCTTCCTTCAAAAATACAATAAGAAATATAATAAGAATATAAAGAAAATTTCACCGCCTGTAATATCAATATTAAAAGCATATCCATTTCCGGGCAATACACGCGAACTTATGAATATAATCAACAGCGCTATCATAGTTGAATCGGGAACTGAATTAAGGAAGCAATCACTACCGAATTATTTCTGGGAGAACCAGCCACCACCGGCAGAACCTACTGATAAATCCTCACCTATTTCATTAGAGGAAAATGAGAAAATACATATCAAAAAAGTATTAGAATATACAAACAGGAACAACACAAAAGCCGCGGAAATTTTAGGCATATCCAGGGTTAACCTTATTGCGAAAATTAAGAAGTATGGACTGTAAAAATATAAATTAAATTTTTATCTCAATCATTAAATCTGAATATATACCCTATTTGCACGTTCAGTTGCGGGCTGGAGAATGACCCGGTACCGAATGACAGACCACCTTCAAAAAAAACTCCATGAAAATTAAAATCATAGAATATTCCACCATAAGTCCAATCTTTTGTTACTTTTCTATTATAATTATAACCATAATCATAAATATTTTCATCAGTTTCAATTGAAGTATAACCAAACCCTAGTGAAATATTGCTCTCAAAACTCTCGGATTTATTTAAATTAATTAAAAAATTTCCCTGGAAACCATAAACTGAATTAAATGTACCCCCCTCAATCCTGAA
This sequence comes from FCB group bacterium, assembly GCA_049513175.1. Taxonomy (GTDB): domain Bacteria; phylum Bacteroidota; class Ignavibacteria; order Kapaibacteriales; family UBA2268; genus JBEKWK01. The sequence continues at coordinate 4,408 of JBEKWK010000079.1, read as the reverse complement.
ACCACCAGAACTAAACATATAACCAAACACAACATTTAATCCGCCGGGTCCAATTAAAGTTATGCCAAAAGAAGAATATGCAGTCGAAGTAGGTTTTCTCAATATCTCAATAGAACTTATTTCCCGTTTGTTCAACTCAATATTCTCTTTATCAATCTTTGTATTTAGATAATAAATCGAATCTTTAAGTTTGTAAATATGACCCTCATATTTGACATTTTTACAAATAATGGTACAGTTAATATTTTGAATGCTTTTAATTTCAGACCTAGGAATGTAAAATTCGAGGTCATCCTCATCTGTTAGTTTAAGAATCTGTTTATCGGTTTGTTCAACTTCAAATCCATACTGTAAAAATCCATCACGTGTTAACACCTTAACTTGTGAAAAAAGTGAACAATTAAAAACAAAGAAGATATAAAGAGCAAAGAATAATGGTTTCATAATACCATCTTTTTATTAAACATATCTAATTATTAACTTTAATTAGGGAATCAATCATTAAACCTGTAAAAATAACCTAATTGAAATGAACCGGAAATATTTGAAGAACTACCTGCTTTAATTGTAACACCTAATTCAAAAAATATTCCTCTAAAGTTTACATCATAAAAAAAACCTCCATACCCCCAAGAGTTTATCCTTCCGTTGTCATCATATGCATAACCTAATCCTAAAGAAAAATTACTCTCGGAAAACTCAGTTTTTGATGAATTCAAAAAAAGATTGCCCTGCAAGCCATAAGATAATGTAAACCATGAACCCGCTTGAAATCTTATTCCGCCTGCTCCGAGCATATATCCCAATACTATATTTATTCCTCCCGGCGAACCAATACTGAGTCCAACTGAAGGATATGTTTCTATATTTGAAGATTTTAATATTTCAATTGAATTAATGTCTCGTCTTTTAATTTCAATAACCTTCCCCTCTTTTGATTGAACGAAACAAGTTGAATCATTAAATTTTAAAACATTACCATATATATTTGTTCCCATACAAATAATTTTACTATTCAAATATTTGAGCCTTACAATATCATTCCTCGGTATCTTTTTAATAAGTTTACTTTCATAAATAATTTTCAAAAATTGTGTGTCAGGTTGGTCAATTTCAAAACCGGTATAAATTTGTCCTTCATGTGTTTCCACCTGAACTTGGGCAGACAAGAAATATGATTGGAATATTATATAAAAAAAAGCAAACAAACAAAGTCTCATAATTGCACTTATAACAAATATGTATAAAGAAGCAATGATTTATATTATAAGAATATTTTGTTATATAGAATATGTAATAAAATAATTTAAGCAATAAATTAAAATATTCCTAATTTTTCAAATCAGTTTTTCAGAAATATTTATTAATTTTGTAAGATTTTATTTTTAATATTTAATAAATAATCAGAATAAAACTTTTATAGATTTTGTACAACAATTGAAGTAAAGATTGAATGGACGGAGACCCTGGGGGTTATAGGTTTTTTTGCATAACATAACGCGAAGGGTGCATTTCTAATAAGCTGCATCTTTCGCTAATATCCACAAGCGGAAGGGTGTAGCTATGGCTTCAGTATCAACATTTTATTTGAGCCGGATTCTTGGCTGTAAAGTAGTATCCGAACACCAGAAAGCAAAAGGCAAGCTTCAGGACCTTATAGTTGATTTGAACTATATAAGGCCCAGAGTAATTGCTGCTAAAGTGAAATTCGGCAGTCAATCAATAATAATTCATGCCTTACCTTTGACATTGTTCAAGGTAAACGGCAAATATGAAATTAAATGCTCACATCTCGAGGAAACGACAATTCCCCAGGAAAACATCCTTTTCTTATCGAAGCATGTCATGGATAAGCAGATTGTTGACATAGACGGACGCAAGCTGGAGAGGGTAAATGATTTGAGATTGGCTACTCTCGAATCGGGAACTTATGTCGTTGCAGTTGATGTCGGAATCGAAGGACTGTTAAGAAGGTTAGCAATTGCAAAACCTATAAATAAAATACTTCATCCTTTCAAAATGAATCTCCCAACAGAGTTGATTCTTTGGGAAGATATAGAAACTATCGGATTCACACAGGAAGGAATCAAGTTATCTAAAGCACAATCTAAACTTTCTACATTACATCCATCAGACCTGGCAGATATAATAGAGGATTTGGACAGGAAAACTCAGATTGCATTATTCTCTTCTCTCGATGAGGAGCAAGCCGCAGACGTTCTTGAAGAATTGGAAACCGACGTACAGGTTAGTGTTCTTGAGAGCCTGCCAAAAGAGAAAGCTGCAGATGTGCTGGAAAAAATGCCCGCCGACGAGGTAGCTGATATTCTCGATGAGTTAGAGGATGAAAAAGCCGAAGAATTGCTGAACGAGATGGAAATTGAAGCTTCCGAGGAAGTCCGTGAACTGATGGAATATCCCGAAAACACCGTAGGAAGCCTGATGACAACAGACCATATATCTTTTAAAGAGGGAATGACCGTAGATGAAGCAATCAATGAATTGCGGCAGTTGAAGCCTGAATCAAACACCATATATTATTTATATGTACTTGATAATAACGAAAGACTCGTAGCTTCTGTTTCTTTGAGGGATATTATAGTTGCCGACCCGCAAACAAAGCTGAAAGAGATAATGAATAAAAATGTAATAAAAGTACAAGATGACGATAAAATTGATTCACTTGCAGATATCATATCGAAATATAATTTGCTTGCAATCCCTGTTGTTGATGTAAAAAGGACGATGCTGGGTATGGTAATAATTGATGACGTTGTTTTCACATTGCTTAAAGCAAGAAGACGAAAAGCTTAATTGCGGGGGTAATATGATGGTAAAGTTAAAGAAGTCTTACATTTGGCGAAATTTAATTATTTTCATGGCAGTTCTTGGTCCGGGAATTATTACCGGAAGTGTGGATAATGATGCAGGTGGCATAACAACGTATTCCGTCGCAGGTGCCGAATATGGATATGCACTTCTCTGGACATTAATACCGGCATTTGTTGTACTTTTAGTAGTTCAGGAAATGAATGCAAGAATGGGTATTGTTACCGGAAAAGGTCTTGCTGATTTAATAAGAGAAAATGCCGGCGTCAAGATAACTTTCTTCATATTCATTGGACTATTAGTTGCCGATATTGGAAATACTACTACTGAATTTGCAGGTGTAGCCGGAAGTATGAATGTGTTCGGTGTCAGTAAATACATATCGGTTCCCCTGGTCGGCATTGGTGTATGGCTGCTGGTCGTCAAAGGTAATTACCGTTCTGCTGAAAAGATATTCTTAATATTTAGTTTATTTCTACTGTCTTATGTTGTGTCGGCAGTTATGGGAAAACCGAATTGGGGTGAAATCGGTACTTCAATTATACATCCTAATATGGAGTTTAATTTTGGCTATATTACTATTGTGATTGGAATAATCGGTACGACTATTGCACCATGGATGCAATTTTACATGCAATCTGCAGTTATAGAAAAAGGTTTAAAAATTGAAAACTATAAATACACTCTATGGGATGTAATCATTGGAGCCACTGCTACTGTAGTGGTCGCTTTCTTTATTATAGTTGCATGTGCTTCAACACTTCATGTAAACGGAGTGAAAATCGAAGAAGCAAAAGATGCGGCATTCGCTTTAAAACCATTAGCGGGAAGTTTAGCCTCAACTGTTTTTGCATTCGGCTTATTTGTAGCTTCTGTATTTTCCGCGGCAATACTCCCGATAGCAACTTCTTTTTACGTATGTGAAGCATTTGGATTTGAAGCGGGTATTGATAAAAAAATGAAAGAAGCCCCACAATTTTATGGATTATTTACCACAATATTAGTAATTGCTGTCGGGATTATTCTTATACCCAATGCTCCATTAATAATAATTACTCTATGGTCGCAGGTTCTAAACGGTGTCTTGCTTCCCGTTGTGTTAGCTTGTATGATTTTACTTATAAATAACAAGGAAATTATGGGTGAACATGTTAATAACCTAACCAGAAATGTAATAGGATGGGTTTCTGTTATTGTGCTGGTATTGCTTTCTTTGGGATTATTGGTATTTTCTTTCATTAAATGATTTCTAAAATTTAGTATCAAATATTATTATTTATGAATAATAAAATCGCAGTAAAAGTTCAGAGTATTTCTAAAACATTTAAGCCTCGCTCAAGGTATCCTGTCTATGCTTTGAAAGATGTTGACTTTGTACTCAATGAAGGGGAGGTAACAGGTTTAATCGGTCCGAATGGTGCGGGTAAGACCACTTTGCTTAGAATTATTTTAGGTTTTTTGAAAGCGGATAAAGGAGTAGTGAATATTTTTGATGATGTCCCGGATTCAATTAAAACACGTGCATTGACAGGCTACCAGGCTGATTCAAATTACATATCAAAATACATCAAAGTCAAAG
>JBEKWK010000078.1:0-10072 GCA_049513175.1 FCB group bacterium | reverse complement strand
ACGATCAGTTGGTAGATGCCGTTAACATTGCAGGTTTATTTGGATTTGATGTGTTTAATATCAATAAGCTAAAATTAAAATTAATGTTTGAAGCAGGTTATTTGTTTTCAGATTTAGAGTTAAAAGAGTATATAAAAATTGCCGATACTTCTATCTCATCTTCAAACTCTTTTAATGCTGAAGGTTTTTATTTTAAACCGGGTATTAAGTTAGATTACAATTTTTATAATTCATTTACATTCGGTGCAAATATATCATATTTTATTGATTTGGAACCAAATTTCCACCTACCAAATAATAGTGATGCTTATTTATATAACCAAAAAACTCATGAAAAAATCTCCCCTGAATGGAATGGTGTGAGATTCGGTCTGTTTTTGTCTTATTATTTTAAATCAAAAAAATAAACTTTTAGGGGATAGAATTAATATTTATAAACGAATGGAGAATAATAATTAGTCCAAATTTGTGATGGAGGAAACTCAAACTCGGCTTGGGAAATGGGAATTGGGTTTATGTTTTGAAATTACGACTATAATTTACTTAAATAAATTAAAATCATTAATTAAATGGTGGAATAATGAAAAGATATATTTACTGTTTTGTCTGTCTTCCTATCCTGGCAATCATATTTACATTTGCAACTATAGCTCAACCTAAAGTTGAGTATAAGACTTTAAAGGATATGGTACCTGTTGACCCCGAAATCATCAAAGGGCAATTACCTAATGGTCTTACTTATTATATTAAAGAAAATAAAAAGCCTGAAAACAGGGCTGAATTTATGATGGTAACTAAAATCGGTTCCGTTCTTGAGGATGATGACCAAAAGGGGCTTGCTCATTTCTGCGAGCATATTGCATTTGAAGGTACCAAAGCCTTTCCAAAAAATGATTTAACCAGCTATCTTGAATCAATAGGTATGAGATGGGGTGCCGACCTTAATGCGTTCACTAACTTTGACCAGACTGTTTACTTTTTCCAATTACCGATGGATGATAAGGAAAAATTTGAAAAGGGATTTAATATTCTACTTGAATGGGCTCATAATGTAAGCTATGCAGACTCAGCGATTGATAAAGAACGGGGAGTTGTGGTAGAAGAATGGCGGCTTGGAAGAGGTGCCGATGACAGGATTGCTAAAAAGCATGACCCAAAGATTTATTATAACTCCCGCTATGCTGAAAGAGAAGTAATAGGAGATACAAGCGTCTTGCTGCATTGCAATTATGAAGCATTGAAAAGGTTTTACAAGGATTGGTATAGACCGGACCTTATGGCAATTGTAGCAGTCGGCGATTTCAATAAATTTGAAATAGAGAAAAAAATAAAAGAACATTTCAGTATCCTGCAAAATCCCGCAAATGAAAGGGAAAGGACATGGTATAATATGCCCGTTAATCAAAAAACCTTGGTATCCTGTGCCTCGGATAAAGAATTGTCATTTCCAAGAATAACAATATATTCCAAATTACCGGGCAGAAAAAGAGGGGATTTTGAAGATTATCGTGCAAAAATAAAATCAGAATTATTTGGTACAATGCTTTCAAACAGGCTTGGGGAAATAATCAGAAAACCGGAATCCCCGCTTAGCTTTTATGCCTACGCTTATGAAGGAGATTTTGAAGGGAAAAGTAGAGTATTTACAATGTTTTCAGGTGCAAAAGGTGAAAGTTTGAAACAAGCCTCCGACTTACTTTTAACAGAAGGTTACCGTGTTCTGAAACATGGTTTTACAAAAACCGAACTTGAAAGGACTAAAAAAGATTTAATGAGAAATATAGAGAATATGTATGCTGAAAAAGATAAAACTGAATCCGATAACTTTACTTGGGAATATATATCCAATTTCCTGAATGATGATGCAATACCGGGTATTACTTATAATGTCGAACTTTATAAGAAATTTCTTCCCGATATTACTCTTGACGAGGTTAATTCTCTTGCTACTGAATTTATAAAAAAAGAGAATACTGTTATTACAATCAGTGCTACAGAAAAAGAAGGAATGACACTTCCAAAGGAAGATGTAATAATTGCTTCTTTAGACAGTATCAGTAAAAGTATATTAGAACCTTATATTGATTTGGTAAATGAAGAACCTCTTATCAAGAAAAAATTAACGATGGGCAAAATTGAGAAAGAAACTAAAATAGATGAACTCGGTGTTACGGAGTGGGTATTGAATAATGGTGTCAAAGTCATCATCAAACCTACGAATTTCAAAAATGATGAGGTGTTATTCGATTCTTACAGTCCGGGAGGCACATCACTTTTGCATGATTCCGATTTCATAAATGGTTCCATGATGACCAATGTCATTAAACAAAGTGGTATAGGAGATATGAATGAAACACAATTAGAGAAAAGGCTCGAAGGTAAAATCGTCAATGTCACTCCTGTTATATCAGACCTATGGGAAGGTATTCAAGGGGAGTGCTCACCTGAAGACATGGAAACCATGTTCCAATTAATTTACTTGTATTTTAACGAAGCAAAAGTTGATAATGAGGCTTTGAATGCAGTAATGTCACAATTTGCTTCATATATTAAATCAAGACAGAATAACCCTGAAAATAATTTCTGGGATTCCGTACAGGTAGTCTCAACTAACCGTCATTTCAGGACTCGTCCGTGGACAGAGGAATTTCTTCAGCAAATCAATCCTATTAAAATCCAGGATTTATACTATCAAAGATTTGGAGAAGCAGGTGATTTCACTTTCTTTTTTGTTGGCAATCTCGAAATAAATAAATTCAAGGAATTTGTCTTGACTTACCTTGCGAACCTGCCTACACAAAACAGGAAGGAAAATTGGAAAGATGATGGTATAACCTATCCCAAAGGTCATGTTGAAAAAGAAATCAAAAAAGGAATTGAGAAAAAAAGTTATGTTTATTTTGTTATAGAAAATAATTTCGAGTGGAATGAACAGAACCGTTTCAACCTTGAAGCTTTGAAAGAAATTTTGGATATAAAACTTACAGAAACTTTACGCCAAAAGAAAGGTGAAGTTTATGGGGTTTGGGTTAGGGAAAATCCAATACATTATCCAAAAGATAAATATATATTTTCGATTTATTTCGGATGTTCGCCTGATAATATAGAAGGATTGACAAAAATGGTCATGGATGAATTTAAAGCAATTAAAGAGAAAAAGCTCGATGAATCATATCTTACAAAAGTAAAGGAAATAATGAAACGCGAATTGGAAGTTAATTTGAAGGACAACAGGTTCTGGCTGGAATCATTATATAATTCTTACCAAAATTATGATGACCCCGGTATTATAATAAAAAAATCTGAATTAATTGATAAGCTTACTTTAGATGATATTCAAAAATCAGCGAATTTATGGCTGAATACGGAGAACTTTATGAAATTTGTTCTTGTACCGGAGAAGAAAGCAAAATAATTAAATTAAATTGAATTCTTAAACCCGGCTTGGGAATTGGAATTGGGTTTGTGTTTTAAGAAATAATAAATAATTTGAAGAGTCAATATTTAAAAAAATATTGATTCAGATAGTGGTGAAAATAATTTCAGAAAATTAAAAGGTAACAAAATGAAAAATCTTTTTGCAATAGTTGTGGCTATTTTTTTGTACACAATGCCTTTATTTTCACAACGGGATACATCTCATGTTTCTCATAGTATATTTGAATTTACTAAACATGAAAAATTCAGATTTTCCCCGGCGGAATTACTTAAGAATAAAAATAATAATTTACGTAATTATAACGGTAATGATAAAAAACGAGAACAAACGTTGGGAAACAGGGAGAAGATTGTTTCCGATGATTCTTTGCCCGAGTCAGAAGTACATGCCGTAATCAATCCAAAAGACAGCAATAATATTGTACTGTCTTATATTAAGCAGGATATGTATAATCCTTCAACAATGTATTCTTGTCCGATTTTTTACACAAAAGATTTCGGTATGACCTGGAAACAAAGCAATTTTATGACCAATACGAGTAATCCGGACCTTATCAGTAGTTTTGGTGGAGACCCTGTTTTAACCTTCGATGCCGATGGTACGGCTTATTTGTTCTGGATAAATGTTGCATATACAATAAATGATAATAAGTATGACTCCACCTTTGGAGATATTTGCTGGGCTTACTCAACTGATGGCGGAGAAAACTGGCTGCAATCAAAAAGGCAATATATCTCAAGGTTAAAAGCAAAATATGAAGATACAGGATATTTTGGTTTGGATAGTTTGTTTGATAAGGAATGGGCTAACGCCGACAGGAGTAATTCAATTTATAAAGGCAATATCTATGTTACCTGTACTTTATATGATTATGATAGTAGTTATTCCGGTGTAACATCCATAATTATATTTAGGAAAGAAAAAGGTAAACAGGAATTTTTAGATACACCCTCTCTTGTTTTTAAAGCCGACAGCCAATTTGTTCAATTCTCTTCGATTGATATTGACAATAATGGATATATTCATGTGAGTTTTTATGCGGGGAACTATGGTAAACATGCTTTGTATCACACAGTATCTAAGGACGGGGGAGTTAGTTTTATACAGCCGGTAAAAATTAGTGATTTCAATCTTAAAGGCAGTTATCTTTTCGGCTCAGGCGACCAAAACGGGAATATATTGGGCGTAAATCAGTACCGTTTATACCCCAGCCCTGAAATTGCAGTTGATAAATCTACAAAACCAACTGCAGGGAATATTTATTATACATGGACTTCAAATGCTGCCGATACAAGTTCGATAAGTAAGACGGATATATATTTTTCAAGGTCAACTGATATAGGAAATACCTGGTCGAACCCTATTAAAATTAATGATAATAAGAATGTCCCTTCTACAAATCAATTTTATTCAAGTATATGTGTAAATGAAGGTGGCGTACTTGCCGCTACCTGGTACGACCGAAGAGATTTTGGAGAAGGAAATACAAATATTTACTCTGCCTTTTCTTTTGATGGCGGACTGACTTTTACCAAAAACCAAAAAATTACAACAGAAACAACTGATTTTGGTACTATCGGAGAATTAAACGGAGAATTTGGAATTGGCGAATATCACCAGGTAGTAAGCTCAAAAAATTATGCAATAGCCATTTGGGCTGATGGTCGAAAGAATAATGGCGATTTAGACATCTATTCGGCATTCTTTCCAATTACAAATAATCCGTCGGGAGTGGAACGAATAACCCCAATTTCCGATGTATTCCAAATAAAGGATATTTCACCAAATCCTGCCACTACAAATTTAAATATACATTTTATACTTAATCAGCCGGGTCAAATTTCAGTATATGTTTATGATATTTCCGGAAGTATGCTTATACAAAAACAATATGATGAATATTATTTCGGAGAAAATAATTTAGTGATTCCTGTAAAAGATTTACCCATTGGCACATATTTTATTAAATTACAGGTTGCGGGGATTTATTCCCTAAATAAATTTATTGTAAATAGGTAAATATTTGTTATTGCATTTTCATTTTGATAAAATCAACTAATGATTTTTCGAATCTTCCTATAATTTAGAAATATTTTTAAATTTATTCATACCATAGATTTTCACCATTCCAATTTCTAACCCCCTTAATTTTCAACCTACTAAATTAAATATAAAATATTTTAGGATTGCCAAAATAATTTTTTAGAAAACTCGTTATAACAATATATTGTTATATTATAATTAATTTAAGTATTTCTAAATTATTATTAAAGGGGGTTTTCCAATGAAAAATTCTGGTACCATTTTATTGCCAAAATCAAAGTATTTTCTTTACATTACTTTGTTTTTATTAATAAGTTTTACATTTTTATTTAATAATTCTGTTTTTTCACAAATTCCCAATGCAAGCTTCGAAAGCTGGACCAGCGGCAATCCGGATGGATGGCTAACAGCTAATCAAGCTCCAACTTTAGTTACTGTTACACAAACAAGCGATGCGCATGCAGGCTCATCTGCAGTTAAAGGTAATGTTGCAAGTGTTGCCGGATTCAGTATTGGTCCGGTACTTTTATCCGGTTCTGAAACAGTACATGGTTTTCCAATATCATCGAGACCCGGTGCTTTACATGGATGGTATAAATTTACTAGCGACACCCAGGATAAATTTTTGGTAGATGTGGTATTTTCCTTAAAAGGTGTTGGTATTGGTGCGGCTACATTTTTTACTACAAATTCGATAAACGGATACACAGAATTTACTGCTAATAGTATATGGAGTACAAGCGATACTCCCGATTCTGCATATATCGCAGTACAAATAGCTGCAACTCAAGGTACAAGTGTACACGGAAATTCTGTGTATTATATTGACGACCTGTCCTGGGGTGCTGCAGGAGGTGGTACAAGCAGTGTCAATGAACAGACTGCTTTAACATCAGGACTTATTTTAAGTCAAAACTATCCGAACCCTTGTAATAGTACAACAACAATTCATTATGAATTACCTGTTGCTTCAAATGTAACATTGAAAATATATGATATACTTGGGCAGGAGATATCAACTATTATAAACACCGAACTGCCGGCGGGTGCATATAATGCTACATATGATGCCACGAAGCTTCCCGGTGGCACTTATATATATTATCTTCAGGCTGGCTCAATGACTTTAACCAAGCAGTTACAAAAAGTTGATTAGTAATTTACATTTAGTTAGCAGTTAGTAGTTAGCAATATTCAGTTTATTAAAATAAATAAAAATTTAAAATTAAAAATCTTTTTCTTTAGGAGTGTGGAATCAGGCATTAGGAGTTTAAATTTTAATTCCTAACTCCTGACTCCAAATTCCTGACTAATTTAAGAACTTTATTTGTACGGACAGAACAGTGTTCTGTCCCTACTTTCAATAACTGACTGCTGACTGACCTATTAACTATTTAAAAAGCTTCACTGATATTCTCATCCCGGTTCATTATTTCAACCTTGAATTCAATAGTTTTGTACATTCCATTGTGGCTTGCAAAAAGCATTAAATTATAAACACCGGTTTTGATTTTATTAAGTGGAGACAAAGTAACATCAAATATTGAATCATTAGCTTTTAATTCCGATTTTGATAAATCAGCTTTAAGAACATTATCAGATGATAGCATAAGTTTAACTCTACCGCTAAAAGCCGAATCAGGAGTCATTTTGACAATAAATGTTCCTCCGCCATTCTGAAATGTTTTGATTGAATTATTTTTTGCCAATATAGTATAACCACCTTTATCAACTGCCTGGTCAAAAGAATATTCGGAATTATCACAGCCGTTAAAAGATATTAAAGATAAAATCAGATAAATCCAGAGTGTTCTTGTCGAATGTGTTATTTTTGTTTTCATTTCTGCACCTTTTAATATTATAACCTTTCTATATTTATCTTTATGACACTTTAATGTGTAATAAAGTTACTATTATTATTACGTTAAAATAATGCACAGGTTTCAATAATTAGCTTGCAAATAATTTTGGAGATTCTATTCCATTTATATAAATTGTAATTTAAATTTAGTTAGGAGTTTTGAGTTAGGAATTAGGAGTTGTATTTTGATATAGTTTTAAAACTCATAATTCCACACTCCTAATTACTAATTGATTATTTGTTTGTTAAATTTTGGGGGTAATATGTTTAGGAAAGTTTTTTATATTAAGGTTATAATTATTTTTTCGATTATATTATTGGTCTCATGCAAAAACAATTCTACAAATCCATTATTGTCAGGAAATAACCTGACAGCCACTATTACGGGCAGTGAGAATTCATCCTTCTCAGCCTTGTCGGTTAGCGGCAATACAAGCAATGGGATGATAACAGTTATAGGTGCCTCGATTGATAAAAAACTTACATTAACATTTAGCCAGAGTGCTACAGGTACATTAACAATGGGAGCTACCGGCAACATTGGCACTTATTCTGCGATAACATCCCTCACAGATGCATATATTTCTTCTTCAGGGACATTAATTATAACACAAAATGATACAAAGGTTGTTGCAGGGACATTCAGTTTCAGTGGGATATTTTCCACTGACCTGACAAAAAATATTACTGTAACTAATGGCAGTTTTACATGGAATAAGTAGATTTATTTCCATTGTATTTTTTATTCCCCTGCAAAAAAGTATCGGGAGTTTTTTCTATTGTTTGCATTCAAGTTACTTGACAGTTTTAAAAAAATGAACAACATATTCTCTTTGAAACTCAAATAAATTTTGTTTTATTAGAAATAATTTTCAAAAAATAAGGTTAAATTTTATACGGGAATCCATTAATTTAGTCCGGCAAAATTTCAGTTTAGTATTGTTCTATTTGGTCTTTGTAGTTATTCTTTTAAATAAATCATTGTAAGTTTTTTTACGTCAATTTATGAGGATTTTATGAAAAAATATGTTGCAGAATTTATTGGAACTTTTTGGTTGGTGTTCGGGGGATGTGGTAGTGCTGTTTTAGCCGCTGCCTATCCCGGATTAGGTATAGGTTTTGTAGGAGTAGCTCTCGCATTTGGACTAACGGTTCTGACTATGGTTTACGCTATAGGACATATTTCAGGAGCTCATTTGAATCCCGCAGTTTCAATAGGATTATGTATAGGAGGTCGTTTTGACAAAAAAGACTTGCTCCCTTATATCATTGCACAAGTCTTAGGCGGAATCGCCGGTGCTGCCGTATTGTTTGTAATTGCTACAGGCAAGGGCGGCTATGTTTTTGGGAGTTTCGCCGCTAATGGTTATGCTGAACATTCTCCCGGTGGATATAGTTTGCTTTCAGCATTAGTCACGGAATTTGTGATGACTTTTATTTTTATTTTCGTTATTTTTGGTGCAACACATTCTAAAGCACCGAAAGGCTTTGCCGGTATAGCCATAGGTTTATGCCTTACACTTATTCATTTAATTAGCATACCTGTTACAAACACATCTGTAAATCCTGCAAGAAGCACAAGCCAGGCTATTTTTGTAGGCGGATGGGCATTATATCAATTGTGGTTATTTTGGGTAGCCCCAATCGCAGGAGCTATCCTGGCAGGATTAATTTACAAATTTATATCACCTGAAGTTATAAAAGATAATTGAACGTTTATATAATTAATTTAAATTTTTTCAACCTTGTTTAAAAAGCCGCATAAAAGCGGTTTTTTTTTCTTGCCAACAAATCCTTGACAAATTATTAATAAAAATTCTAAAAGATGTAACTTTTCTTTTTAGCTTGTGTTTATTAAATTATAATATTGACAATACAATTTAATTTAAAAAAAATAATGCACTTTATATAATTTTGCAAAGTGGGAATTCTGTAATTTATTTTGGGGTTTAAATGAAAATTGGTACAATTCTCTTTATCTTCTTTTTTTTCTGCTTAAATCTAAATGCACAATGGGAAGCTGACGTTAAGTTGTCAACCAATGAAGTGAACGCTCTTACAAACGAGAACATGGGACAATGCATCGGTGTAAATGGTAATGTAATTCATGTTGTATGGAGTGATGTTATTAACGGCAATGGCATATATTACAAACGTTCTACTGACGGTGGAACAACTTGGGGACCCGATACACGGATTTCCGGAAGTCCGAGCATTTCAGACTTTCCTTCAATAGCTGTTGTCGGCAACAACATTCATGTTGACTACCGTGACAGCATACCTGGTTCAAGAAATTCAAATTACATTCGTTCAACTGACGGGGGAAATACCTGGGGAACTCCGGTTTCCTTAGGCAGTTACTTTTGGTGGCCCTCAATTTCTGCTTCAGACAATGGTGTTTTTATGTCATTAAACAGTCAAACAACCGGTAATTCTGAGGTTTGGTGCAGAGCTTCTACGGATAACGGAATAACTTGGAACCCTGTTTTTCAAATCTCCAATGCCCTAGGTCGTTCGGAAGACCCGTCAATTGCTGCCGGAGGAGGATATGTGCATTTAGCCTGGAATGATAATCGAACCGGTATAATGCAAACTTTCTACAGGCGTTCAACTAATTTGGGTGCAACATGGGGACCCGAGATTCAAAGAACAAATACCACAGTTTTTGCTTATTGTCCTGTGCTTTCTGTTTCCGGGGCTGATGTTGACCTTGTCTGGGGAGACAGACG
>JBEKWK010000077.1:0-10161 GCA_049513175.1 FCB group bacterium | reverse complement strand
TAGGAGGGTTCCTTCAATAATATTAGTTTAGTTTCATCCAATTCAGGATATGGATAATTCTCTTCATTAGATTCAACAACGTTTTCGATATGGTGTGGTTTTGTCTTTTTGTAATCACGGTAGCCTGGGAAAACTGTAGGAAATTCTTTAAACCAATTGAATGCTTTATCACCTGCAATCTCCTTGTCGTCAATAAGAGAATTACCACACTTTATATTCTGGTCTAATGCAGTTAGTTCTGAATGCTTATTTGCTGTCTTAATCCATAAAGATACCTTTGTAATTTCAACAGATTCATTGTTCAAATCCACACCAAACAAGTTATCAGAAAGAATGTGTTTATCAAGCTCGAATAGTTCACCTTGCCCAAATTTTAACTCAGCAAGTTTCTCATTAACTTTTTGACCCTCTGAATATAGAAAATTAAACGCTTGATTTAGAAATGCTCCGGAACCACAGGCAGGGTCAAGAACTTTTATATTCATTAACTTTTCTCTGTATGCAATCCAAAATTCAAGATGCTTTTGTAGTCGTTCAATTAATTGAAATTTACCTTTTACTTTTTTTATCGCTTTAAAATCTTCAATACTAGTTTCAGGCAACTCATAGAAACCAAGTTCCCGCTTTCTATCTTCTAACCATCCACCTATAGCATTTTCTACAATGTATTTCGTTATGTATTCCGGAGTGTAAAAAATACCTTCCTTTTTCCGTTTGCTTGTCTTTTTATTAAACTCCTTACCTTCAATCCCGGCTTTTATTTCTTCTATATCTGAAATTGATTGTTCAAAAATATGTCCCAAAATATTGACATCAACATCTGATTCAAAGTCATAAACAGTCAGTTTGGCTATTTCTTCTAATATGTCATCTCTAATAATGAGTTCGTCGAGTTCCGTATCAGTTGCAAACAAGCCGCCATTGAATTGATTGATATTGTGCGGCGGTGAACCAACATCAATGACATGGAACAAACCTTTTAATTCGTTCCATATCTTTGTTTCAGAGATAGAAAATGACTTTTTACCTGTTTCTATAATACCTTTAAAAGTCTTTTCAGGCAAAAGTCTGTTATCTTCGCAGAAACAAATAAAGATGAACCTGTCTAAGAGCTTCTGTGTTTTCTCCAATAACAATAGTTCAGGTTTATTTGTGTTGTACCGCTTTAAATGCTCATAAAGTTTTATTCGTATCTCTTTAAATGTTGAATAAAATTCTTTTGAAATGTTCCGTTCTTCGGCTTCATTCTTTGCATAAAGAGAATCAATGAGACTTTCACCTGTTTGAGCTATTAAATTTTCAAATGAAAGCAGGTAATAAAACCGACGGAATTGTTCCCAGTTGCTGAGTTCAGTTATAATAAACACTTCATATTCAGTAGATGATGAATTATGGTAGAGCCGGATTTCTTCATAATTAGAAACTATAATCCATCTACACTGGCTTCCGGTTTTATGTTGGTAGCTGAAAGCCTGTTCTACTGGTGTTCTTGTATCATTGTGCCGGTGCTGTTTTTCATCAAGATTTGTATTTGCATTTTTCAGTTCTATAACTATTCTTACATCTTCTGTGTCTTTTGTAAAGAAGCCGAGAGAGCCGTCGGCAAATTTAGAATCTATTGTTGTGAGTTGTTCTTGGTTAAAGTTCCAAGTCTCGGTATTTTTAATTCTATCTTTATAGCCAAGAATCTTTGAAAAAATATCATCAAGAAATTTACCTTGTAATGCTGTTTCTTTTGTGGTATAGATATTTTCCGAATGAATATAGTTTGTCCAAGTATTGATTATCTCTTGCTTTTCTTTTAATTCAGATATTGAAGATTGAACAATTCTCGCCAGAAGATAATTCAGATTTTTTCGATTAAATATGTTCTTCTTTAGATTCAACATTAGGTTCGTTCTGCCTTCAAAATGATATGAAAATTAACACAAACTAAGATTATAAATTACAAAAAATATAGTTTATATTCATAAAAGCAATAATAAAAAATGGTAAATTTGTTGGAGACTTTATATCATTTCCTAAATTATTGGACTTCAAATCCAATTATGTGGCTATATTGAACAATATAAAAGCCGTCCCCCCAAAAGAGAGACGGCTTTATTTTGAAAATCAATTCTCTTTATCTTTGAATAACAAAAGATTTCAATACTGGCTTAAATTGCTGATAGCCATAATAATCCGGTTGAATTTCTGCCTTGATAAAATATGCACCGGACGAATACATTTCTAAGGGTATAGATAATATATCGCCGGTATGAATGGTTTTTCTTTGTAATTCTTTACCAATACTTGTGTACATAGTAATAATAATATCCTGATTACCCTTGCCAAATTCAGATACTGGCAATTTAGCTATTACATTCACGGTATTCACTGCCGGATCCGGATAAAGATTTACAATTATTTCATTACTGTTGGTAAAATCATAGCTGTCATTCAAATCAACTATTACATCATAAGGGTTATTATTATAGCTTCCGGTTCGGCTATATAAGGTATCATTATTATTGTCGAGCGTATATGGAGGCTGACCGATTAATAACTCTTCTGAATAAGTTGAATTACCTTTTACTTTTTCCCAAACAAACCTAAATCTTTCATTTCTGCCGTTCATTAACAAAACTTTGTGATGTGAATAATTGTCATTTCTGGCCAATGAAATAGGTATTTCGTATTTGTGTTTATCCCGTTCTCTTTCCACTATGATTTTTATTAAATCATTGTTAGATTTTTTTCTACCGAAGCTTTCAAATTCAACATTTTGTATATCCTGCACATTGAACCAGCTAGAGTAAATCGTGTCCTTAGGAAAGTATGATATACCTTGTTTATAATATGGAATTATATCCATAGTTCTAAAAGTGCTGTCTCCGTTATCTAATCTTATCGGAGTAACCATGTTGACTTCATTAATATTTTCATCTGGATTGGTTATTGTTTTAAATCCAAAATAAGCTCTTGTAGGAATTTCATCATCTTTATTCTTCTTATAAAAATATTGCATTGAACTTATTATATCGCCATAGGATAAAAGTAATTGCCAAAAATTATCTGCTGTTTGGAAAACCCTTCTACCTATGTGATAGTCATCTTCATTTGTAATTTTATAATATGCCGCTTGATGAGGCCATATTGAATTACCTACAACCAAAGGATGAGCATATTTATAGTTTGTAAAATCCCAATACAAAGTATCCCAAGCGTTAAACAATCCCCACAATGAATGGTTTATATGCCAATTTTGATATTGAGGCAAAGCCATATTATTTGAACTTAGAAAACTCATAACAACAATACTATCGTTTAAGTCTGTATAATGATTTAAGCTATCAAGTTTTAAACAGCCTTGAGCCGCATCCGGTGAAGCTAATTGGTATACGGGGGATTTTATTCTAAAGGAACTAAATACATTCCAACATAAAGGTACATATTTACCCCAATTATCAGGTGTATCTATTAAATCCATACCCGTATTATAAATAAAATAATGCGTAGCAGTGTCGTTCCAAAATAAACCTTTTCCTTCCCAATAAATCCTGTCATAAGAATACATTCTGTTTAATTGAGAATAAAATGCAACACTTCTATATACCATCGGTAATGTATGCTCGAAATTATTTCTGACTTCTCGGTCTTCTTCGCAACATTCAGGTAGCCAAATTATCGTGCTATCAAAACTATAAACAATATTTGAATCAATTGGAGTATTACAAAATTGTTTTGATATATAGCTTACAAGTGAATCATTCTGGTCTTTTCTTAATCTTGTATAATATACCTGATATTTATTAAATGAGTGTAAACCAGAGTCTCTATTAAATCGAGGGTCTAATTTTTCCTGCCAAACTAAAGCACAATCTTCTTGATTATAATCTAATCTCGAATAGGTATTCAAACTCGGATGCTGGGCCCAAATCTTTTTAGGCGGCGTCCAGCCGCCGTTATGATTATACCAACATAAATTAATTGAATCTTTAGAATTTCGAAAAACAGTATCTTGAGGTCGTTTCCAGCCTGCGAATATATGCTTAACCGAATCTGACCACGTATAATAATTTCCTGTGCTGGAGGCGTTAATCATAGGTGTACCCCATGATAATGTATCCCATGTCGATGATATTCTACCTTTGAATCTTCCAATTGCTGTTCCCAAATGTTTATTTAAATAAAGATTTGCAAAAGTTTCATTTTCCAATAAAATAGTTTCTACTATATAGCTGGTATCAGATGCCCTGGGTGGTGCGCAAGTTAATCCTCCCAAATTAAAATTTGCTGAAAATACTGCATATACTTTGCTTTTTTGTGCAATGGGGTCTTTTCTTATTACTAAAGCGGGATAAAATCCATTCATTGAATCTGCAAATTGGCGGCGGCAATCACCAGAAAGAGTAACGTATTTTAAATCTATCGAATCTGATAAACAGATATCAGATATTTCCCAATCTAATGATTCATAATGTTGGTTTTTGATTGTGGGTTCGCTACGAGCATAATAAATTTTATACCGATTAGCTATTGAATCTAATTTTTGATAAACAAGATGATACCTGACTGAATCAGAGCTTTGACCAATTTCATGTCCGAATATATCAACTATGGGTATAGGATAGGCTACCATTTTTCTCTGATTTGAATAAGCTAAATTTCCGAATAATTTATCAAAAGAATGAATGACTTCAATATTGAGTATCTTTGCTTCGCCGGGTAAAAGTCTAACAACTAATACACTATCATTTCCAACTATCGTATCTATTCGATGAGTATATGGTGCTTGTCTATACCAAAGTGTATCAAGCCAAGTACCTATACCTAATTCTCTTACTCGTAAAAGTGTATAACGATGGTCTTCCACAGAATTGATATTATATTTTAGAGGAATATTTATATTTTTTGCTATAGGTGATGGTTGCATAAGTGTATCGTATACTCTTATTAAGGGGTCAGTTCTTCTGTTTTGTATTGCTATATAGTATGATTGTTTGAATGGGTCTGTACCGGGATATTCAGTGGAATCAACAAGACAGGTGACATCAAAAAAACTTGAATCGATAGATTCGTAACGTGGCATTCCATTAGGAAGTGTATCGCCAATTCGTCTAGTCCTGATATTATTCAAATTTACAATACTATCTAAAAAGTTTGGAGTGTATTGAATAAAAATATAATTTGGGTCTTGTATATACCAGCCTTTATATCCTTTTCCATAACAAGCCAGAAAGCGGAGATTGCAGAGTTTATCCTTTAAAATATCAGTGTAATCATGTACTTTTTTTAATTCCAATCGTACACTTTTACGTCCTATATATATCCTATTGGGATTAATCCCCATATATGTTTTAACATAGTTTGTGTCTATAAAAAATTGCAATTGACTATAATCATTATGAAGGTCTAAAAAATCTGATCCAATATCATCCCTGTATATAAAATTGCTATCATAAACTAAATTTCTATTATTATAATCATCCTGACCATTCCCTATACCTATTGAAGTCCAACCATTAATGTCTGGCTTTATTGAATCATTAATCGGCGATGTGTATTCTCGGTCATAAGCAAAGCCTTTTGCACCTAAAATCAGTTGTGTCCAAAGCCATGTCCTCGTTTCTTCTCCTGTTTTAGGTCTCCTAAATTCTGTTGTTAAAATTGTTTGGTTAGATGTCGTATCTGAAACAGGTTTCTCAACAAAATGCCAGTCATTTCCAATTGTATTATGTCCCCACCAGGCTTTATTAGAGAATAGCATAGACCTTACATTATCAGCAAAAAAATTATGATATTTTAATTGTTAAAACCATGCCTGATAACCTCGTGATGCACTGATTACTTCAATGTAATCCTTAAAATCAGCCGTATCAAGAAGCCACCTTAATGTCTGGTGTTCTTGTGGAATAAAATAATTATACCCCCAAATTAGCCAAGTTTCATAATCTGATTTTAAGGTATCTGATAAATTAGGATAATGATTTAAATATTTATATCCAAATGGATATCCCATACATCTATAACTCATAGTATCAGTTATAGGAATATAAGGTGGCGTCACTCCTGCGTCATTAGGATAACCTGTATTTGCCCAAAATTCGGGTACATTTACATAATAACTGTATATATCAGAAAGGGTCTGACCGGCTTCAGTTGTTCCTATATTGCCTATTAAATCATGGAAATATTTCATGGAAATCCAAAAAGATGGATTATGCTCATCTCTCGTGTAAATTCTTTTCAATATTTTTCTATTATTTACATAAATAGAGGAATCCCAATAATTGAATTCATTTTGAACCTTTGAAACAATATCACTATCACTATATCCCCAAAGAAGTGTATCACAGTTTGGTGTAGCAATGCGGATTGTATTCAATTTCACATCTAAATTTCCGTAATAATAAACTTTAATATTCAATTCGATAATATTATATCCATTTGTATCTCCACCTAACATAGCATTATGATTTTGCAGTTCATTATCTGTAAAAAATTCAGCCATCAGAGTAATATTTGTATCATATTTTGGCAGCATATTATTTCTAATAATGAATTGTTTTGTATTGTATGCAGAATCTGTCGGTATTAGACGGTAGCCACGAAAATAACCCGCATTAGAAATACCTTCTTTATTGTATGAATTAGATGGTGGTATATATGAAAATTTGATTGAATCAATATCATTGTGTCTCCTATAAGGGAGAGTAATTACAAGAACAGTATCTGAATTTTGAGTATTATCTGTGCTATCACCCCGCTTTAAATTTACACAAAGTCTCCACTTGTAACCTCTATAAATATAGTTATTATTTATAACGGTATCCGATACAATATTTGTATATAAAACATCATTCACCCAATTGCCTTCGAGTACAGGAATAATATTAGAAACATAACTCCCGTTTTTTTTCAACGACAAATATTGGAAATCAGGATTCGACGGATTATTTTCTAAAGGTTCACCTATTACAGTCTTAAAACCGAATACAGCTCTCGTTGTATCGCCTGTTCTATACTGAAGATATGGGATTTTATTTGTATCAATTAATAAAGCTGGTTTATATTCTATTCCTGCTGATTGCAATATTGCAAGACCCTCCCGGTTTGTGCTTAAACCGTAAATACCCAATATAAAATCAGTAGTATCCCTGTATTGTGCAGGGAACCTATGAATACTATCCGCTTGAGTATGATTTGAATTCAGGTTTAAAGTTTTAGCCATAAATAGCCCATTACCCCATTGGAAAGTCCTTGTAAATGGGTTCAACTTAAAACGTGTACTGTCAGAATTAATATATATGCTATCTTTATTAGAATAACTATCATCTTTGAATGTATAAATTTTGTGCTGTATTGAACTTTTTTCCTGTGCAAGTATAGTCATTCCAAATAGGACGGCAGCGAGGGAAATAATTATTATTTTCATACCTTATCTCACTTTAATAAATTTATATGTTTCTGAACTATTACCAGTATTGAGAATAAGGAAATATACACCATTCTGCAAGCTTGAGACATCTAGCTGTATATTTTTAGTATAAGATTTTATAATACCTGATTTTACTATTTTTCCTTGTATATCCGATATTATAAAATTTATCTGCCCTTTAATTTTATTATTAACTAATTCAATTAGGATTATAGAATCAATAGGATTTGGTAAAATAATAATTCTATCTTTTCCTTGATTGCCAGAAACCACACTTGTAATTAAATTACCATCAAAAAGACTATATGAACCTCCAATTGTGAGAAAATCAGTATTTAATTTAGAAAGTTCTATATTTATTATAGTTGCAACTCCTGGATTTTTATAAAATATTTTTTTGGTATTTAAATCAAAAATAGATATTTTATTAGGATCACCATCACCACCAATAATAATATTAGTACCATTCTTGTAATATTTAACTGCATTAATATTAGGGTCTCCTGTAGAATATGGTATTTCTTCCAACTTTGTGCCTGTATTTACATCACAAATATATACCTTCCCATCATTGCCGCAATCTACTATTTTTGTATTGTCTGGTGAAATATCCAAACTCGTAACCCAATTATTCATTGCGTGCGGATAAGTTTCCACTATCTTTTGCATTGTTTTTGTATCGTATATCTTGATATTACCTCCATAAGAAACTATAAATTTATTATCATTATCGAAAAATTTAATGTTTCTGCAATAATAACCTGTCGTTATTGTATTGAGTATACTGTCTTTTGTCATATCATAGAATATCATATTGGGATTACCAAAACTTAGAATCATTATATTATTTTTAAATGATATATCAAAAGATTCAATTGGTGCCTGTGCATATAAATCTACAACTTTTCTGAATTCTTTAACTATTTGTAAATCACTAAACCTGTTGATATAAATAATTCCGTCATCTCCGCATGTATAGATGAGAGAGTCATCTTTTGATAATTTTACTTGTCTTCTTATAAAATTAGGGCTAACAAGATTTCGTCTAAGAATTTTCCCGTTCTCAGCATCAATAACGATTATATCCCCTCCGTCAATTGCAACGATATACTTATCGTCTTGTGTGAATTTTGCATCGCTGGATTCGACATTAATGACCCATTTTACTTCGGGTCCTGTGGGTTGTGCTGTGGCGAATTGCCATAATGCAAATAAAATAACTAGTATTGTTAGAACTTTTTTCATAACTATTATCCCCAATTTATAAAAAGAACTAAAATATCAATGTAAAAAGGGCGAATCCACATATTGCTCTAAGTAAAGGCATCGCCTGCCTGCAAGAAAAGCAATAAGGAAAACGCCCACTCGGGGCGAGTCCGCTTATGTTCTTCTTGCATAATATTGGCGATAATTTACTTAGAACAATAAACATACACGCATAATATATCTATGTATTTATTTTTTAAAATACGAACCAAATTTAATTAAGAATTTTAACATTTGCAAGTAATATTTTGACTTTTTTTAGAATGGCTACTAAACTTAAAATATAGTTCTTTTTATCATTTTATTTAGGAGCAACAAATGAATAGGCAATTTGGAGTATTGTGGCTTAAACACAATGACGGGCAGTAATTTAATAACAAAAAGCCGCCCCGTTTTATTCGTAGCGACTCTTTGTTATTATCAATAATTTTATCTTATTATCACAGGAATATTATAAATCTTTATCCCGCTTGTTATCTGAACAAAATAAATTCCCGATGTTAATTTAATATTGTTGAAACCTATAGAAACTGCTCCCAACCCTGTGATGAACTTGGTATCGAGTACAACAATTCCTAACAGGTTATAAATTTTTATATCAGCTTTTTCTGATAGGGAATTAAATTCGATTGTAAAATTTCTCTCTGCAGGATTTGGATATACTAATATATATCCGTCTTTTGAATTGTATAGTTCATTTACGGAAGTAGGCTTCTGTTTTGTCAAATCCACTACCTCTGTTACGTTATTGTTGCTGTCGGATATAGTAAAATTAGTGGTAGAATATGCATAACCGATTTTATCAACACCAAGTACATAATTACCGTTTGTGAGACTATCCATAGAAAAATTGCCTTTTATGTTGCTGATGTTATACTTTCTGACATTGTTTTTATCATCTTTTGTAACTACGATAGCACCGGATATGCCTTCCTTTGCAAGCGGTGTCTGGTCACGTTTCACGAAGATAGAACTGTCGGCTTGAATTATTCCGGAAACAATACCGCGACCGGCAATTGGTGTTACAGGATTTAAATTTATATTTTCCGGTCCAACTTGTGAATTAATTTGTACATTCAAAAGAGTGGCATTAGCCCAGGATGCAACTGCATTTCCACCGGCTAAGAAATATCCCGGTACGATATTCTCATTCAAAGGAACAGCAAGAAGGATATATAAACCGGGGCTGAGATTATTAAATACAAAATTCCCATTTGATTTTGATGCATCAAAAGTTCTTACTTCAAATTGAATCCCATTTATTGTATCTGTTGGGAAAACATTATAGGATATTACTTGTGCAGGGATACCAACAGCATTGGTTAAAACTTGTCCGTACAGCTTGTTCCCTGTAGGAGGCGTTTTCTTTAATGCAAAATTTATATTTGTTAAATTGCCTGAAAACACAATAGGAGCCGCTTCAGTTACATTTTCTTTATGGTCATAATATTGCGTTATATATGTAGTATCTGTGG
>JBEKWK010000076.1:0-10172 GCA_049513175.1 FCB group bacterium | reverse complement strand
CGAGATAATCAAAGAAGCAAAAGCATTATTGAAGATGTAAGATATGCTTTATATAACATAAAAGGCTGTTCTAAATAGACAGCCTTTTTGATTTCTAAGAGAATATCAAATATCTTATAGTTTCAGACACTTAAGAATAAGTATATAATTATGTTGATTTCATCAGGGACTTTCCTGTTCGAGGCAGGGAATCTATTATTGCACGAAGAATATTATTTACTTGTTCGGATGTTTTGAATACTTTTTTAATATCCGGTTGGAGCTTAATATACCCTTCTTGCTCGGCTAAAATCGCAGCATAATGATTAGGCTTAGCCTTGCTGTAATCAAAGTCATAATGTTCAGGCATCTCGTCCAGGTCAATATTTTGGTTTGTTTTCTTCATATATTTTACTTTCAATCTTATTTGCAAGACGTGAACTAATAATTCTTATTTTTTCAATTCTTTTGGTAAAACAGACAATCAGTAAATTATTTTCAATAGAAGTACCTATAATTATTTCCCTTTTTTCATAAATTGAATGTTTCTCATCTTCGAAAATATATGCGGCAAAATCTTTAAAAACTGTCTTTGCCTCTTCAAAGTTTATATCATGCTTTTTAATGTTGATATTTGCTTTATTATCATCCCATTCAAAATCTAGCATAAAGTTCTATATAATAATAAAATATTTTATTACAAAATTAACCTTATTAATGGGAAGATAATAGAAAAATTTATACTTGGTTTACGAAAATAATTAAATTCATTAAATATTTTTGAAATTTTCAATTGAAGACAATAAAAATGGGTTTAATTACCCTAAATTGAACCTTGAATGCAAGATATAATAGGTAATGGCTGTTCTAAATGGACAGCCTTTTTTGTATAAATATCAAAAATCTTAAACATAAATCTTTGAAATAATCCAACATAAGATTAATTTTGTAAGATGCTCATAAATAATTATCAAAGGACACTATGAAATTTGCTATTTTAACAGGTGGGGGCGACAGCCCGGGTATGAATGCCTTTATCAGGTCAGTGGTACGCAGTGCATTGAATATTAAGCCTTCGACTTCGGTCTGGGGTGTGATTGACGGATGGCGCGGCATGGTGGATAATAATTTCCGCAAGCTGACTAAGCGGGATACGGCTGGTATCGCTATACAGGGTGGTACTATTCTCGGCACTTTGCGTGTGCCGGAGCTGAAAGACGATACGGATATGCAGCAGGCTATTCTTATGAACCTGCACGATAATTTATTCGACTACCTGTTTGTAAACGGCGGGAACGGCAGTCTGAAAGCCGCAGGTATGCTTGATACGCTGATGAAGTCAAAGGGCTTGAATACGAAAATTCTTGCCTGTGCCGGCTCTATTGATAATGACGTTTGCAATAATTACGGCTTTTCAATCGGTTTTTACAGTGCAATAGATAAAAGTCTCGAAATGCTTGAGTGGATACGCAACACTGCAAGCTCTCACCGCCGCGTTTATATAATTGCGTCAATGGGCAGGGATTCAGGATACCTGGCATTTTATGCAGGCATCGGCACAGGAGCGGAATATATAATCAGACCGGGGGAAACTGTTGATTTTGATAAATTGGCAACAATGATTGATGAAAGAGACCGCGATACAAGGATTATAGTTGCGGAAGGCTATGATAAATCCCCTGCTGAAGTGCAAAAGATACTTGAAGATGTTTTCAAAAAGCGGAATATCGTCCACGAAATACGGCATGTGGATATGGGCTATTTCCAGCGAGGCGGACAGGCAGTGATTAAGGATATTCTGCTTGCAAGCTGGCTGGGCTATAAAATGGTTAAGGATGCCTTTACGAAATGCGACAGCGGCTTTTACGGTGCCTTCAATGTAGGTCAGGAACCCGCAAGGCTGTCATTGGAGGATGCCAATAATGAGACTTTCTCGAATCATATGGATATTCCGGCGGAAATAATTGATTTTGCTTTGTCATTAAGATAGGAATGTTAGGGATTTAATAGTATGTAAAATTTAATTCTTTGTGTCTTTTGTGGATTTCAATAAATTCCTGGTAATAAAAAGGAAATTAAACACAAAGACCACAAAGGAAGACTCAAAGCCACACAAAGACCATGATTGTTCCAAAACTTTGTGAATCTTTGTGCAAAACTTTGTGCACTTTGTGTTAAAAAAATAGATAGGCTGAAATTTAATAGATAGACATTTATTTGATTAAAAGAGTTTTAAAAATAAAGGAAAAAATATGAAATTAAAATTAATAATAATATTTGCATTAATATTCATTGCCGGATGCGGCAAACCAAAGGTAGAGACACCTTCCGGCACTCCTGTTTCACCGGGATTTCCGGCAATAAAAGAGTGGTATGGTGCCAAAATGAACGATATGCTCAAATTCAATGATGACGGCACAGGCTTGGTGCAAAGCTTTACGAGGAGAATGGACACTGCAGGCAATTTCGTTGACAGTGTCCATCATTCATTCAAAACAAAATGGACATATAATCCAAAATCCGATTCGGAGCAGATTGTAATAGAATTATTGCATCCTGACGGAACTTTGTGGGACAGATTGGCAAGCAAAGCTATAGAAAACGGGAAGCTCACATTTAAGCCCGCTACTCATTTCAAATTTGACAGCGAGTATATTCCCAAAGGCATCGGTGAAAAGCAGAGAAAGCAGACTTTTGAATTGCTGACTGCAGGCAAATGGAAACTTGTCAAAGCCTTCGGCAAGCCTTATGTAGCTTCTGCTATGAGCGGACACGGCGAGCAATTTAATATTTTTAACAAAGACGGCAGTTATGAAGCTAATAACCAGGCATCATGGCAATTGCTGGGCGAAGAAGGAAGATATACTTTAACTGTAGATAGAATGGGCAACGGGGCAATACAAAAGATTATTGAAGTAACTCCTACCATGCTGAAAATCAGGTTCGGCAAGGATTACCAATTAGAAAGCGAATTTAAGAATTTTAAATAAATTTTTACCTTGTTCCCAAGCTCCTGCTTGGGAACAAGGATAGAAGCTTATTACAAGCTAAAGTATTATACCAAAACCAAATAATAATGCAATAAAGCTTTCTGTTGTTTTGCCCGAAGACCTGCTCTGGGAAAAGCTCCTGTAATTCAATTCTAAACGAAGAACTGCAGATTGTCCGATAAGATTTTTAATACCTGCCCCGATATTGAATATATCTAAATCCAGTTTATCGGAAACCTGACCTATCAAATACTGGTTTGGAAAACCCATGCCGTTTGATACGCCATATCCTATCCTGGCAAAAGGAGCAATAGCAGTTTTGGGAATTAAATACGTATAGGAAACATTAGCAAGTAAAAGAAAACCGGGTTGCTCGTTTTCCACGGTTGTCATCCCGATTTCAGGTTCAAATGAAAATCCGTTAACGATGAAAATTCCGGGCATAACAGACAGCATAAGATAAGAATGTGATTCGCTACTACTGGAATTGCCATAGAGCGATGAATATGATTGTTCAAATTTTTGCGAGCCTAATCCTGCCGATGCACTAAGCTCTACCTGCCCCTGCTTGAATTGAGAAAATAAATTTGTGTTGAATAGGACTAATACAATCAATGATAATACTACTTTTTTCATAAAAAATCCTTAATATTTGTGAAAAAAACCAGTTAAACTGCCTAATTTATGGCTATGAACCCAAATTTTCAAGATTTTCTCTTGTTCCCAAGCACCCGCTTGGGAACATTTTGTTAATCCTCTTCCAATATTTTAATTACTTTTATACCTTGATTTTTATATAAAACAATAAAATATATTCCATTCGATAATGTTTGTAAATTCAGTTCAATAGTGCATTTCCTATTCGTGTAATCCAGAGAAAAAGAATAGATTATCTTTCCGTATATATCATATAAATTCCCATAACTAAAATTTTCAGTTCCATTTAAAATAAAATTTCTATTTTTATCTGGAATTAAATATGATTTTATATTTTCTGATTTGGCAAAAGTATTTTCCCTTACATCATCAATTCTATCCATTGTTAATAGCCAAGTATCGTTATGCTCTAGTCCTGTATTATTATTAAGACCACCAAATAATAATATACTATCCTGTCCTAACTTTGATATACCATGTAAATATCTTCCATCCGGTTTTATATTTGTTTGAATTTTTTTCCATGTTGTATCCTTTAAATTAAAAAGCCATAATTCATCATAATGAGCACCACCTCCTTGCCATTCACAATCACCTCCCCAAAAAACTACCTGATTCTTCCTTATATTTGCCATCGCAGATGAAGCAATAGACACAGATTTAAATTTAGGTTCAAGCTTTATCCATTTTTTTAAATTATAATCAAGTAGCCATGTTTCATCAAATTCATTTTCATTAAAACCTCCATAATATAATACCATTCCTGTATCTAATTGTGCGAGCATTGCACCTTCACACTTTGGAGGTCTTGTGTTTATTAAATTACTAATTGGAAACTCAGACCAATTATTACTATCGTTCTCATAAATCCAAGTATCATTTGAATAACTCCCTCCAATAGTATCTCCGCCAAATAATAATACTTTTCCATCATAAAGTTGTGCTAAACCAAAATTTCTTCTTGCAGATGGTTTATTTATTGATTTTATTTCTTTCCAGCTCAAAGAATCTAAATCGAAAATCCAGGTATCATTATAATAATCCGTATCCCAACCGCCAAATAATAAAACCTTATTTTTTGTTATTCTTGCCATTCGCAGGTCGTATCTTTTAACTGGGTGAATATCTGTATTTACTTGTATCCAATTAATCTCATCAAAATTATAAATCCAGGTCTCATCTAATGATTTATAATTTATATCTATTCCTCCGAATATAATTGTATTGTTATCTCCAATTTCAGCCATGCCAAATGCTGCTCTCGGAGAAGGTGAATTCTGTGGTTTCAGTTCTGTCCAAATACCCGTTTGGGCAGTGCAGATGTGTGTTGCAAAGAGAAAAATGAATGCAAGTTGTAAAAAGAATATTTTTGTTTTCATATAAATATGAGTATATAGTATGAAATCCAATAATAATTTAAGGAATATTCCTGTTATTTACAATTTATATTTCTATATTTGTATAAAAATAATAAATTAAACATTATGCAAAAAGTTATTACATCGGAAAAACTGCCAATCAAGCTCTGGCTCGACGATATAGAGCCGGGGGCAATGGCACAGGCACGTAATCTTGCGAACCTGCCATTCTCTTTCAAGCATATTGCAATTATGCCCGATGCACACGAAGGCTACGGAATGCCTATTGGAGGTGTGCTTGCGACAAAAGATGTGATAATTCCTAATGCCGTAGGTGTTGATATCGGATGCGGTATGTGCTGTGTGCGAACTTCTCTGAAAGAAATTGACACTGCAAGAATCAAAAGCATAATGAGTGAAATCCGTGAGGTTATTCCTCTTGGCTTCGACCATCATAAAAGACAGCAAAACCCTGATTTAATGCCGCAGGACTATGATAAAAGGGAATTGCCTGTTGTGGAACAGGAATATAATTCGGCACTTCATCAAATCGGCACTCTTGGCGGTGGGAACCACTTTATCGAAATTCAGAGTGGCTCCGACGGGCATATATGGCTCATGGTACATTCTGGAAGCAGGAATATAGGCTTGAAAGTCGCCGAATTTTATAACAAGCTTGCAGAAACATTAAATGAGAAATGGGATGAGAATTTCAATCGCAAGGCACAGTTAGCCTATCTTCCATTAGATAATGAGAAAGGCAAACTTTACATTTCGGAGATGAACTATTGCGTCGAATTTGCTCTCTCAAACAGGCAATTGATGATGCACAGGATTATGGAAATATTTCAAAATGAGACCTACTGTGATTTTATCCCCTTTGAAGGAAATCTGATAACAAATATAGCACATAATTTTGCGAGAGTGGAAAAGCATTTCCGCACAAACGTCATGGTACATCGCAAAGGAGCTACCTTGGCAACTAAAGAGACAATAGGCATTATTCCCGGCAGCCAGGGTGCAAAAAGCTATATTGTCAAAGGAAAAGGCAATAAACAAAGCTTCGAAAGCTGTTCCCACGGTGCAGGTCGCAAAATGGGTCGAGGACAGGCACGCAGAAATCTGAATCTTGAAGATGAAATAAGAAGGCTTAATGAAAAGGGAATTATCCATTCCATCCGCCATCAAAAAGACCTTGACGAAGCCGCCGGTGCTTATAAAGACATTGATACTGTAATGAAAAACCAACAAGATTTAGTGGATATTCTCATTGAATTAGAGCCGCTGGCTGTGATTAAAGGGTAAGGAAAGAAAAATATTCTTAGATGTTAATAAAATTAGCTTGTTTCAATCTAAATAATTCATCAATTTTGCAGGTGTGGAAAAATAGAATTTTTTAGAATAATAAATTATTCATAATTAATGGACCTATTTAAAGATTTTGATTATAATACTTTAAATTCTCATAATTTTAAAGAAGACTCAGTCCGTGAAGTCATAATACTGCCTATAATCAAAGCATTAGGATATGAAGAAAACCAAATAATCCGCAGCAAATCTTTAAAACACCCTTTTATAAAAATAGGTTCCAAACAAAGACCGATTGATTTAATACCTGATTATTTATTGCAAATCGAGGGAAATTACGCCTGGGTACTCGATGCCAAAGCCCCCTGGGAAGAAATCAGATTTGGCGGAAATATAGAACAGATTTTTAGCTATGCTACACATCCGGAAATTAGAACAAAATTTTTTGCTTTATGCAACGGGAAGGAATTTATCTTATTCAGAACTGATGAGGAAAAACCTATATTGTATTTTGAGATTAAAGATATTTCAAACAATTGGGAAGAACTTCAGAATTACCTTGCCCCTGATTCGTTCCAGACAGGGAAGACGATTACTTATAATAATATCAAAAGTAAAATTTATAATAATAACGGCAAATTTGATTATCTCAGCCGTCCTTTGCTCGATGAAATCCCTGTCAGAAAACAGGCTGCGAAAAGACATTTCGGCGTACACGGCTATTTTACAAAGCAGGCATGGAATGTCGTTCAGGAATATATAAAGAACTTTTCAAGACCGGGAGACCTTGTACTCGACCCGTTTGCAGGCAGCGGAATTACCGCTATTGAAGCAATGATGACAGACAGAAGAGCAATTAACATTGATTTAAACCCAATGTCTGTATTCATCGTTGATGCTTTGATTACACCTGTTAAAATAAAAGAGCTTTATGAATCTTTCGATAAAATAAAAAATGATTACCTAAAAAATCCTATCAGTGATTTATCAGATAAACGCAAAAAAGATGATAACAAGATAATTGATTCTGCTCTTAGCAAATATAAATATCCTAATAATATAATATTACCAAAAAACTCCGACGTGGATTCTATTGAAAAGCTGTTTAACAGGAAGCAACTTGCTCAATTATCTTTTTTGAAATTTTTAATAAAAAGAGAAAAAAATATTAATAATAGAAAATCATTATTATTAGCTTTTTCAAGTACTTTAAATAAATTTAATTTAACATTCCATTATACCAGAAGCGAGGGTGGAGGGGATAGTTCACCATTTAGATATTTTAGATATAGATTGGCACCTGACCCGGGAAAACTGAAATTAATTGATATTTTCGAAACAAAATTTAATAGGGTTGTTAATGCAAAAAAAGATATTGAATTAAAAATTAACGAAAACACTATTGATAACATCAAAGTTCTTAAAGGTACCGCATCGGATTTGAGCTTTATTAAAAAGGAAAGTGTTGATTATATATATACCGACCCGCCTTATGGGAAAAAAATTCCGTATCTCGATTTATCTATTATGTGGAATGCCTGGCTGGATTTGGATGTAACAGAAGAGGATTACGCTCTGGAAGCAATTGAAGGAGGCGAGCATAATAAATCAAAAGAGGATTATTGCTACTTGATTTCAAAATCTATCCAGGAAATGTACAGGGTCCTGAAATATGACAGGTGGATGAGTTTCGTTTACGCGCATAAAGACCCCGAATTCTGGCATTTGATTGTCGAAACCGCAGAGAAAGCCGGTTTTGAATACGCAGGTGCCGTAAAACAATCAAACGGTCAAACCAGCTTCAAAAAACGTCAGAATCCCTTTACTGTCCTTGCCGGACAATTAATCATTAATTTCAAAAAAGTCAAAAAGCCTAAATCTATACTGAAAGCCAATCTTGGTATGAAGATATCTGATATAATTATTCAAACCATCGAAGGAATAATAGCAAAACACCATGGTGCAACACTTGAGCAAATAAATGATGAATTGATTATCAAAGGGCTTGAACTTGGTTTTCTTGATTTGCTTAAGAAAGAATATTCCGATTTAACCCCACTTTTGATGGATATGTTCGATTTTGATAGAGATTCTCACTTATTTACCTTGAAAAGAGATTCAAAATTTATGACACAAATAGATTTGAATCTGCGAATTAGATATTATCTCATTTCATTTCTGCGTCGAAAAGAACTTGAGCATATTTTTCCTTCATTCGATGAAATTGTCTTACATATTATGCCTCTTTTAAAAAATGGTCTAACCCCAGAACGGCAGACAATATTAAGCGTTTTAGAAGATATTGCCGAAACAACAGGAGAGGATGCATGGAAGCTTAAACAGAATGGGCAAAACAGTTTGTTTAGGATGTAATAAGTTTTAAAACAATTCCTTTTATATAACCTCGCATACACTCTCTATCTGCTTCTCCGTCAATTCTGGAAACATGGGCAGAGACAATAATTTATCCGTATAGCCTGAAACAACAGGGAAATCATCTATCTTATGCCCTAAATGTCTGTATGCCTCCAAAAAAGGAAGCGGTGTGGGATAATGAATTAAGGTTTCAATTCCTGCTGCTTTGAATCTAGCGATTAGTTCAGTCCGGTTTTCTACCTGAATTGCAAAAACATGATAAACATGCTTTGAATAAGCAGGTGCTGACGGCAGTTTTACATTTTTTAAGGATAATAATTTGCAATATAGCTCAGCATGCAGTCTTCGGGCTTCATTCCATTTATCAAGGTAAGGAAGTTTAACGCTTAGAATTGCCGCCTGGATACCGTCCAATCTGCTGTTCCTGCCCTCGAATTTATGTTCATGTTTTACCAACTGCCCATGATTTGCCAGCATCCTTGCTTTTGTAGCAATTTCTTCATTATTTGTTACCATACAGCCTGCATCGCCATAAGCACCAAGATTTTTACCGGGATAGAAGCTAAATATTGCCGCATCGCCGATAGTTCCGACTTTTTTTCCTTTATATTCCGCTCCGTGAGCTTGTGCGGCATCTTCGATAACTATTAATTTATGTTTTTGTGCTATTTTCATTATTTCATCCATTTCAGCAGGCAAACCGAAAAGATGAACGGGAATAATTGCCCTTGTTTTAGATGTTATTTTTCCTTCAATTTTTGAAACATCAATAGTATAATAATCAGGATGAATATCCACAAAAACCGGCTTTGCTCCTACATTGCTCACTGCTTCTGAAGTGGAAATCCATGAATGTGCTGGAACAATTACCTCATCTCCAATACCAACATTGAAGGATTTTAGCAAAATCTCTATAGCATCCGTGCCATTGCCACATCCGACGCAAGATTTAATACCGAGATAAGCTGCAAATTCCTCCTCGAATTTTGCTGCATATTTCCCGCTTATAAAAGCTGTATCACTTATGACATCAGCTATTGCATCATCAATTTCGCTTTTTATGTTCTTATATTGTGCCTGTAAATCAACAAATGGAATCATAATTAATTACAAATTACTAATTACTAATTACCAATTACTTTTTCTTTTTAGATGTTTTCTGAATACTTGTGATTATTTTCAAAATTTCTTTTATATCTTCAATTAATGAATCTGCCTGTGATTCAGTTATATAATCCGTATCTTTTAAAATTCTAATCCAATAGAGGGTTTCTCTCGCTTCTTTATAAGCTATACTGATTTTTGAAATAAAATCATTTGTTGATTGACCACCAATTGATTCTTCAATATTGGCTCCAATTGATGTCCCACATCTCAAAACCTGCCTGGAAAGTACATATTCTTTCTTTTCATTTCTCAAAAACTGGTAAAGTTTTACAATTCTTAATGCAAACTTATAAGTTTTATCTTGAATTACATTCTCACTCATATAAACAATCCCATC
>JBEKWK010000075.1:0-10309 GCA_049513175.1 FCB group bacterium | reverse complement strand
ATCAAGTGTTTTTGCAACTGCACCCTGTAATGCCGGTTTGAAAAGTCCTGAGCCAAAGCCGAGAATGATAGTCCCGCAAAGAAAAATATTATAATCCTTTTGCGTACCTAAGAGCAAATATCCGATGGCAATTATTATAAAAGCGAGCATCATAACTTTTTTCCTGCCGTATTTGTCTGCAAAGCCTCCGGAAAAAATAGGAACTATATTTTGAACCAAAGCCCACCAGAAAAATATTATTCCCTTGCTCATCTGCTCCCAGTGCAAGCCTCCGGGAATATCCTTTTGTGCGATGTATATAGGCATTTGAAGAAGCACACACCAATAAGCAAGCTTCTCAAGCATCTGCAATAAATTCAGAAGCCAGAAAACAGATGGGATTTGCTTAATTTCAGATAATAATTTCAAATCATTTTGTTAAAAGTGTAAGGGACATACTGTTTAAATTATTTGACAATGTGTAGTAAATCTGACAGTTTGTTATGCTCGTTAATATGAAATGTATATATTCCGAGTTCCTTCGCGGTATTAATATTAGCGATTGTATCATCAATTAAAAGAGTATGTTCAGGCTCAAGATTCAAATCGTCCAAAACATGAAGGAATATATCTTCATCAGGTTTCCGCATTCCGAGACGGAATGAAATATAAAGCTTTTCAAACTTAGAAAAGAGTTCAGGGCATTGAGGCTCGAACCTATTGAAGTGCATTTCATTGGTATTGCTCAAAAGAAAGAGCCTTTTTGTTTTACTCAATTCAGTGATGATAACTAAAGAATTATCAAAAAGTCCAAGAAGCGTTAAATGCCACAACCGTTCAATCTCTTCGTCTCTTTCATCTAATTCAAAATTGTCCCTCAATGATTGCAAAAACTCCTTTGTTGTTATTAATCCTTTTTCATAATTGAGATAATTCAATGCAGACATAAAGGATTTTATATCAACTTTTTGAAATTTCCCGGGATTTTTAGATTTTCTTATATACTCACGAAGTGTGATTTCATGGTCAATTCCGTATAGCACACCGCCGAAATCAAAGATTAAGTTTTTTATGGTGCTTTTCTTATATGAAAAACTCGATAAGACAAATTTTTCAAAAGTCTCTGTTATGGTCTCCTGAGAAGGTTTCTCATTGTTAAATACAATTTCCATTTTTATTCCATCCTTTTCATTCTTGCAACAAAAAAGCCGTCACAGCCATGAATGCTCGGCAGTAAATGTAATTTGAAATCATCCTTTCCAATCTTTATCGAATTAATCTCCATTTTATTCAGAGCATCGCTAATTGAATCAGTAACAAAATTAGGGTTTTTATTAAGAAATTTAGCTATCACTTCATCATTTTCATCAGCCATTAAAGAACACGTCGCATAAACGAGAATACCACCGGGCTTTACAAATTGAGAATATTCTTCTAGGATTGATAGCTGATTTTTGGCAAGTCTTGATAGTAATTCCGTAGTCAGGCGATATTTTTGCATGGGCATCCTTCTCGTACTTCCCGTCCCTGAACAGGGCGCATCAACAAGTACATAGTCGAAAAAATTAAAATAATTTTTATATAATTTCTGATTTGTTTGTTTTGCCTTGCTCAAAGGGATTATTTCAATTGACCTGAAGCCGTTTCTCACCGACCTTTGTTGAAGTGCATTCAATCTCTTCCATTCTGTATCGTTTGCATATACTCTGCCGCTGTCATTTTGGATTGAAGCAATATGCAAAGTTTTTCCCCCCGCACCTGCACAGGCATCAAGTACCTTTGTATTTTTTTCAGGTGCAAGTGCAAATGAAATAATCTGGCTACCTTCATCCTGCACTTCGATTAATCCGTTTTTGTATATTTCTACTTCGTTCAATTGTACACGCTTTTGTAAAATAATCGCATCTTTGGAAAGCTCACCTAATGCACAAGAAATATTTTCTTTTTGCAATTCGTGAATTACTTTCTCTCTACTGATTATATGTGAATTTACCCTCAGCGTTATAGGTGCAGAATAAAATAAGGATTCAGCGATGCCGCATGCTTCTTTGATAGTATGATGATAAAATTTATTTTCAACCCAGTTTTTTAAAATCCAGTCTTGGATGGAATATCTGTTCTGCAATATTTCTAAATCTTTAAAATCCAAAACAGATTTTTCCAATATTAGTTTTGTTTGGTTTTCTAATTCAGTGAAAGCCTCTTTGATTTGATTTATCCATTCTTTAGCTTGCTCTGAATATAGACTAAATTTATTGGAAACAGTAAATACAAGATTATTTTCAAAATCCTCATTATTACTTTGCTTACTTTTAAAAAAAATTTCATCAATGGCTAAAA
Organism: FCB group bacterium; assembly: GCA_049513175.1. Classification (GTDB taxonomy): domain Bacteria; phylum Bacteroidota; class Ignavibacteria; order Kapaibacteriales; family UBA2268; genus JBEKWK01. Next base: position 7,990 of record JBEKWK010000075.1, on the reverse strand, counting down.
AATATTTTTCTGTATTTATAATGTTACTTAATATGCAAGTTGCTACTAATATTGCATACTCTAAAAAATATTCATCCGATTTTTCAATTGTTTTTATTTTCTCTTTTACCCCGGATAAAATTCCATTAGCTTGATTAGAGCAATATTCAGATAATCTGTAAATTCTCAATGATGCAAAAGTAACTTCTGAAATGAACCTTCTGTCGTGGCTGCCGATATATTTTTTCTCCCTTAAATATTGAGAGGCAATTTTATCCGACGGTTGAGAAGATTTAAAAATAATTCTCAGTAATTGTGCTGAATGTCCAATAAGTGTTGCAAGTTCCATTTATGTTTAAAATATATTACAAAAATATTCATATTAAATTTTTAAAAGGGTTCAATTGTTCAAATTTATGAAAATTATGAATTATTCTATGTCTTTAAACAAAATATTATGGAACAGCACATAAGCAAACTTAATTATCTTGGAATATATTAGTATCTGAAATATTAATAGTTTATTAAAATAAAATTAAAAATAGATAATTGGTAAATATTAATAATTGCATTTAAATACCATAAAATGAAAAAAATCTTATTTTTGTTCGTAAATTATATAAATAATTGAAAATCTTTTTTGACATTAAAAGTTAAATTTGTATTTTCGTTAATGTGTAATATTGTAATTGTATGAAAATGCAATTTATAAGTGAGTAATATTTGGCATAAAATTTGTCAATTATAACTTTATATATTAATTATTAATGTAATAAGCCATAAAAAATGGTAAATTGCCATGTTTTAATGGGTGTAACTTATTGACAGAATAAATTGTCTTATAAGGAATTAATTTGTCATAAAATATATACTGGGAAAAAACATGAAAAATCTGTCAGTTTATTTATTAATTGCCGGTTTGATACTGGCTGCAGGAGTTATTGAATTAACCGCACAACAAGATGTGAAGCTGGATAGAAGCGTTATCGGCTCCGGCGGAACAGTAGGTTCAACCAATTCTAATAATGTTAAAATGTCCGGTATTACAGGCCAACTTGCAATCGAAAAACGAACCGGTACAACAAATGATTTGTACCAGGGGTTTTGGGTTCCTGTGGGCAATTACTTAGTCGGAGTAAATGATAATACAAGTTCGGATAACGGAAAAATTTCTAACTACCCGAATCCGTTCAACACATCTACTACGATTAAATACAATCTTCAATATTCGGGAAATGTAACTTTGAAAATTTACGATGTTCAGGGTAATATAGTCAAGTTCCTTGTCAATGAACCCCAGGTAAACGGTGACCATGAAATATCCTGGAATGGTAAGAATGATTTGGGAGTAGATTTAGCTTCCGGTACTTATTTGTACGAATTGACTGTCACTTCTTCCATGATGACAGGCGTTGCGGGAAGTAATACGGCAACAATGAGGAATATGCTGATAATTGTCAGATAAATCAGTTGAAAAAATAAAAATAAAATAGATAATAATTTTTGTTTAACTACATTACAGGAGTATTATATAATGAGGAAGGTTTTACTTCTCGCAACAATAGCTGTACTGTTCTTGGGATTAATCCCTTTTACAAATGCTGTTGCCCAGATACCCAAATTAATTAATTACCAGGCAAGCTTGCTTGACCAGTCGAACCAGCCTGTAACAGGAGTTCTTTCCGTTACATTTGCTATTTATGATATTAATTCAGGAGGCAGCCCGCTATGGACTGAAACTCAATCAATCACATCAACGCAGGGATTTATTAATGCTTTACTCGGGCAGACTACACCGTTGAATTTATCTTTTGATAAGCCATATTATCTCGAGGTACAAGTTGGAACCGGGAATCCATATCCGAGAACACAGCTTACTGCAAATCCTTATTCAATGAAATCATTGTATGCAACTAAATCCGATACTGCAACTATTGCATTAACCGTTATTGATGGTGCCATCACGCAAAGCAAATTAGACCCGTCGGTTCAGGCAATTCCATGGGGTCCTGCAGGTGGTGTATTGACCGGTACATTCCCAAATCCAATGCTTAACACCGATTCGGTTGGTAAAGCTTTTGGTGATATTTTCATCAAACGCGATGACCCGGTATTGGGTGAATTTGTGGGAACTTATAATTTACCGGTATTAAGACAAAATGCGATTTTATCAACCAAACTGAGTCCGATTGACCCTGAAACAGGTCTTATTGTTCTTCCCGGAAAATCATTAATGGTGAGAGCCGGCGATAACAAGGTTACATGGAATACTGCTTTTGCGTTCCCATATAATTACACAGGCGGTCCAGGTGCATGGGGTAGTGTTTTGAGAATATGGCCCACATCCGGTCTTGCAATTGAAGCATATTCTTCTTCTTTCACGAGCAACGACGGAATTACACCTGCATTAACTTTAAAAAATATGGCAGGAAACGGAGTTGCATTGAGTATTCCTCAGGGCAGAGTAGGAATTGGAACAGCAACACCTAATAATCTAATTCAAGTTGCCGGATTGATAAACTTTGACCCCGTCAATCAAAATGCTTTTCTGGGTCAACAGGCAGGTAATAATAATACTGGAACTTTAAACGTAGCTGTTGGATTTGGTGCCCTTGATGCTAGCTCAACTGGGAATAATAATATCGCTATTGGATATAATGCCCTTACCAACAATACATCAGGAAGCGGTAACGTAGCAATTGGAACAAATGCACTTTTAAATAATATTGATGGAATCGACAACACAGCTGTTGGATACCAAACCTTAGTATATAATGGTTCCGGATTTGGGAACACTGCTATTGGGCTTCTTGCACTAACAAATGAATCTGGTAGCTTTTCCACAGCTGTTGGATTACAAGCCGGCTATAATAACTTGGCAGGTACCAGTAATGTCTATATTGGCTATCAGGCAGGTATGAATAATGCAGCAGGTTCGGGTAATTTATTTATAGGTAATCAGGCAGGTATGAACGAAGCTGGCTCAAATAAACTATATATTGCAAATAGCAACATTAATCCACCGCTTATTTATGGCGATTTCGCAGCTCCTATGGTCAGTATAACCGGAAACCTCCAGTTTTCAGGAGCTTTAATGCCAAATGCTCTACCAGGTACTGCCGGTTTTGTCTTAACATCCGGAGGTCCCGGTGTAGCTCCCACTTGGACAGCACCTGGGGCGGTAGCAGCTTCCTTTGGTACATTAACAGGAGGAACTAACACAACAGCGGCAATGGTTGTTGGCACAGGTGCATCCTTAAGTACTTTAGGTGCAGGAACAATCACTGCGACAAACCTCACAGCAGCTGTATGGCAAAATCCCGGAACAATTGGCTCAACTACACCAAATACAGGAGCATTCACAACTTTAACTCTTTCCGGAGCTCCTACTGCATTAACACTTAGTACTCCTAACACAGCTATAACCTTTTCGGGTGCTGGACTGGCACAGATTACAACTGCCGCAGCCCAATACCTTGCCTTGATGCCTGGAAGCAATGTGGGTATTGGTACTATTTCACCGGCTAATTTTAAATTACAAATTAATGGTAGTGTAGGTCCTAATACTGATAATAGTTATGACTTGGGTTCATCTACACCTCTCATGTGGAGAGATATTTATTTCAAAGGAAGATTAATGCCCAATGGCGCAGCCGGTGGTAATGGAGCTTTATTATATTCAACAAGTGCCGCTGATGCATGGACAACCGTAGGTAATGCAGGTCAGTTATTAGTAGGAGCCGGTGCAGCATCACCAACATGGGTAGCCCAGGGTGCTATTGGTACTATATTAATAAACAATCCGGCTAATACTCCAACATGGTTAGCACCCGGTACTGCCGGTCAGTATTTAATAGCAAACGGTGCAGCAGCACCCAGTTGGACATCATTAGGTTCATTTTCAAGTGCGAACGCTACTGCTGCTGTAACTACTTCTAATTCAAGTTCAGGTGCAGGTGTATTAATAAATAAAACTGCTGCAAGTACTGGTCCTGCTTTATCAATAGGTTTTACAGCAGGCGCGACAGGTAATGCTGTAACGATTGCTGCAGGAGCCGGAGAAGTACAATTGTCATATGGTACTGTAGTTGCTGCAGCAGCCGGTAACTATCCTACAGCGGGTTATTCTGTTTTCGTAATAACTGGAGCTCCAGGTGCTGCATTCACAGTTACATTGCCGGCAGTAGCTGGAAATGCAGGAAAAGTAGTATATATTTATAATGCTTCTAATTTTGCAGCAACTTTAGCACCCTCAGGTGGCAGTGTTGCTTCTCTGCATGGAGTAGTGTTAATTTGTACCGGAGCAATTTGGTATCAGCTTAATTAAAGTTTATAACGAGAATTATTTCTCTGCCATCGTAGGCAATTGATTTATATATCAGGCACAACTTAATAGTTGTGCCTTTTTTATTTTAATTAATATAAAGTAATTTTTCATTCCATTTTCAAACTTTTCTTATTTGTCATATAAAATTGGGATAATGTGAATATATATTTATAAATAATAGTATATTTGTAAATGAAAAGTTAATAATTCATGTTTTATTACATTACAGGAGTATTATATAATGAGGAAAGTTATACTTCTCGCGACAATAGCTGTAATGTTCATGGGATTTATACCATTCACAAATGCTGTTGCCCAGATACCCAGATTAATTAATTACCAGGCAAGCTTGCTTGACCAGACGAACAAACCTGTAACCGGAACTCTTTCTGTTACTTTTGCTATTTACACTAATAATGCAGGAGGCAGCCCGCTATGGACCGAAACTCAATCAATCACATCAACCGATGGATTTATTAATGCCATACTCGGACAGATTACACCATTGAATTTACCTTTTGATAAACCATATTATCTTGAGGTACAAGTAGGAACAGGCACTCCATATCCGAGGACACAGCTTACTGCGAATCCTTATTCAATGAAATCATTGATTGCAACAAAATCCGACACTGCAACAATTGCATTGACAGTTATTGACGGTGCTATTACACAAAGCAAATTAGCCCCAACAGTTCAGGCGATTCCACGAGGTCCCGCAGGTGGTGCTTTGTCCGGTACATTTCCAAATCCTACATTTAACAGCGATTCGGTTGCTAAAGCTGTTGGCGGCAATTTTATCAAACGTGATGATCTAATATCAGGTGAATTTGTCGGAACTTATGCATCACCGGAGTTAGGACAAAATGCAATTGTATCAACCAAACTAAGTCCTATTGACCCTGAAACAGGTCTGAATGTACTTCCGGGTAGAACACTTATGGTCAGAAACGGTGATTCTAAAGTTACATGGAATAGCACATTTTCATTTCCTTTTGACTATTCGGGTACGAATTCTGTACCGGGTGCATGGGGAAGTGCTCTAAGAATTCAGCCAACAACCGGACTTGCAATCGAAGGTTACTCATCTTCTTTCTCAAGTTTTAACGGACTTACACCCGCATTAACTTTAAAAAATATGACCGGAAACGGAGTCGCTTTAAGTATTCCTGGCGGCAAATTAGGTATTGGGACAGAAACACCTAACAATCTAATTCAAGTTGCCGGTTTGATAAATTTTGATAACGTTAATCTAAACACTTTCTTAGGTTCCCAAGCAGGTAATAACAATACTGGAGCTGGTAATACTGCTATAGGAAGGGGAACTCTATCCTCCGGCAATTCAGGAACCAGCAATACAGCTGTTGGAGATTATGCTCTTCACAAGAACACCAGTACCTATAACACAGCAATTGGTTCTCAAACACTTATGCTTAATGTGTCAGGGAGTGGGAACACAGCAATCGGGACTACAGCACTTAGTAATCATACTACTGGAGACGACAATGTAGCTCTTGGATTCTTCGCTATGTATGGTAATATTTCCGGAGACGAAAACACTGCTATTGGAAACTATGCTTTATCATCCACATCGGGAAGCTTTAATACTGCTATTGGATATGGAAGTGGTCAACAAACTACGGGTTCAGGGAATGTCTTTATAGGCTATCAGGCAGGCACTTTTGAATTTGGGTCAAATAAACTATATATAGCAAATACTGGCACTAACCCACCTCTTATTTATGGTGATTTCTCAACCGGAAGAGTCGGTATCGGGACAACTGCCCCCACGAGTAAATTACAAGTTGTCGGGCTACAGGTATTTGCAAACAATGCGGCGGCTATAGCAGGCGGGCTTACCGTAGGTGCTTTTTATAGAACAGGTGGCAATCCGGATGTGGTATGCGTGGTACATTAGTGAAAGAAAATGCTACCACTTTAATCAGGACACATAAAATACATAATATAAATATTTCTCCTGCCGGAAAATGGCGGGAGTTTTTTTTGCTTTTATTTAATTCTTTCTTGATTTAAACTTTTTTTATATTTGTGTGTCAAAATAAAAAAAAATGGAAATCATTGGTTTATTATTAAATAAAAATTATCAATTATTTTGAGGTGTTTAAATGAAGAAATTTTCTGTTTTGCCGTTTTTATTAATGTTCTCTTTAATAATTTTCTACACAGGTTGTAAGGATAAATCTACAGAGCCTGCAACAACCACACTTACACAATCGGCAGATGACAATGCTGCCGTTGACGGTGAATATAATTCTATCTTTTCAATGGCTGACGCACAGGGGTCTATATCTTATTCCTCAGCCGAGCAAAACAAGAACTCAAATATACCTCTCGGAATTACGGATAAATCTGATTTATTGCCGTTATGTGCTAACATTACTTTCGATACAACAACACATACATTGACTATTGATTTCGGAACATCCGATTGTCAATGCTGGGACGGAAATTATCGAAAAGGAAAAATCATCGCGGTATTCACTGGTAAATGGAGAACTATCGGCTCGAGTGTTAATATTTCCTTAGATAATTATTATATTAATGATATGCTATTGGAAGGTACAAAGGAAATTACAATTACCGCTGCCCATCAATGGCATGTTGTTGTAACCGGTGCCATCTTACATACACCAACAGGTAACATTACCTGGGATTGCGATAGAATTACTACTAAAACCGCAGGGTATGATACTCCGATAATTTGGCGGGATGATGTTTATTCGATAACAGGTACAGCTAACGGAGTCAATAGAAAAGGGGTAGCCTTTTCTGCTACAGTTGACCAGAATAATCCTTTGATAAAGGAAATGAGTTGTGCCAAAAAAGATTTTGTATCCGGTATCCTTACAATAATAAATAGTAAAGGTGATACTTTATCAGTAAATTATGACCCAACGGGTACGGAACTCTGCGATAAATTGGTAAATGTTACTATTAACGGCAAAACATACACAATTTATTTAAGATAAATAAAAGTAAAATAAAAATATCAAACCTCAGGGAATTATTTCTCTCTGAGGTTTTTTATTTTCTGTACAATAATATCTGACAACCGATACTTATTAATACAAACTCAATACATCGAAATATTATATTTACAATAATACATTTAATATTATATAAATTTATTAAATTAGCAATATTATAATTGTAAAATAATATTTCAAATTGTTTTATGGAAATACCTGACATATTAATTAAACAACTTCAGAAAGCCCATCATGTAGCTGTATTAACCGGTGCGGGAGTGTCTGCCGAAAGCGGTATAAAAACTTTTAGAGACCCGGATGGCTTATGGGCAAAGCTTAATCCCCAGGAACTTGCAAGCGTTGACGGATTCATGGCTAATCCCGAAGTAGTCTGGTCCTGGTATCAGCATCGTTTGGAAATAATTAACAATTCAAAGCCAAATCCCGGGCATTATGCGATTGCGGAAATGGAGAAATTATTTCCACAATTTTCAATGATTACACAAAATGTAGACCGGCTACATCAGCGTGCCGGCTCTACAAATGTAATTGAATTGCACGGGAATATAGTCGAGAACCATTGCTTCGATTGCCACAAACCTTATGCCTTAGATACTTCACCGGATTATAAAACTTTACCCGTATGTCCGCAGTGTGGAGGACGCATCCGTCCTTCAGTTGTGTGGTTCGGGGA
>JBEKWK010000074.1:0-10310 GCA_049513175.1 FCB group bacterium | reverse complement strand
GCCTAATGTTTCGGATTATACAGAATGGACAAATACTCAAATAAAGGTTAAAGTTCCGGCTGTTACCTCTTCCGGAACATTATATGTATTTCAGAATAATGCTAAAAGTAATGCGGTTGATTTTACTCTTGCGGGAGTGCCTACCATTACCAATATAAATCCTGATTCGGCACAGAGCGGACAAATGATTACAATTAGCGGAAGTAATTTCGGCAATACGAGGATACCATTAACCAGCTATGTTGATTTTGGGGGATTCCAGCCGGCGGATTCGCAATATGTATCGTGGTCAAATGCACAAATTAAAGTCATAGTTCCTGCTAACGTTTTTTCACCATGTTCCTTGAAAGTTTGTGTGGCAGGTAATAAATCAAATGCACTAACATTAAAAATAATAATACCAATACCTGCACCTGTAATATATACAATAAGTCCCAATCCGGCTCAGCATGGTCAGGCAATTACAATTACAGGAAAACATTTCGGAAGTTCACAAGGCTCAAATTATGTAACAATTAGTGGTATTACTCCAGCCCAAACAGATTATACCGGCTGGTCTGATACTCAGATTATAGTCAATATACCTGACAATGCAAGTTCAGGAGCCGTAATTGCCTTTGTCAACGGACAGTCAAGTAATGCATTTACGATTACGATACAGGCACCACCCGATAATACACCTAAAATAGATTATGTAGCACCTACAAGTGCTCAGGTGGGACAATCAGTGGCAATTAACGGCAGCAATTTTGGAGCAACCCAGGGAACCGGATATGTAACTTTTAACGGCACTCAAGCGGCAAGCTCGGATTACACACAATGGAGTGCTACTAAGATTGTTGTGAAAGTTCCGACCGGAGCCACAACGGGAAATATTATAGTTAATGCAAATAATAAATCAAGTAACGGAGTTACTTTTACTGTTCAGGCACAAAATTATATTGTTGACTGCGTCGAAATAAATCCAGGTTCTTTCATAATGGGTTGCGATACAAGGGTAAACAATTATCCTGAAGAAGCTCCGGCGCATACAGTAAACATTTCATACGGTTTTTATATGAGTAAATATGAAGTCACCCAGGCTCAATGGAAAACCGTTTTAAACGGCTCAGACCCAAGCAAATGGAAAAGCGATAATAATCCTGTCGAACAAATAACCTGGCTTAGGTGTATTGACTTTTGCAATACTTTATCAACAATGACAGGCTTGAAACCTTGCTATACGGTAAACGGAACGGATGTTACCTGCGATTTTACAGCTAATGGTTTCAGACTACCTACAGAAGCGGAATGGGAATATGCCTGCCGTGCAGGAACTACAGGAGATTATGCAGGAGCATCTTATAACGATATAGCATGGGTAAATACAAATTCAAATGATATTGACCATAATGTTGGTCTTAAAACTGCTAATGCATGGGGCTTATTTGATATGGAAGGAAATGTCTGGGAATGGTGCTGGGATTGGTATGACCCGGATTACTATGCCTCCTTAGCTTCGACTGTTACAGACCCAAGAGGACCTGCAACTTCTAAAGCAGGAGCTTTAAGAGCATTTAGAGGCGGTTCTTATGATGCTGCCCCAATTGATGTTAGATGTTCCCGAAGAGACGGTGCGGCACCCGATGATTTACAAATGAACCGGGGTTTTCGTGTGGTAAGGAATAAATAAGCTTTAAATTCGATAAATATTTTTATGTTATTGAAGGTAACGTAAAAAAGTTATTTTTAAAATAAGTGAAGCGAAAAATCCATTGTTAATGTAATTAAAGGATTTTTCGCTTTTCTATATACAGCATTTGGAATGATTTTCCTTTTTTTTCCATTTTAGAACACTTCAATTTTTGAATTAATAATTATTATATTAATTTTCAAAATAATTTGTAACAAAAATTATTTTACAACGTAAAAAGAATATGAACAAACTGTTGCCATATATTCAGAAATTTAAATACACTTTTTTATTCCATTTTATACAAAATTGGAAAAGCAAGTTCAATTTTGAGCTTGTGTTCTGGTCTGCGGCATTGCTTTATCTTGGATTTTCAAATTTCGGGAATGAAATACATTTTTCTTTTTGCCCGTTACATAATTTAGGAATTAGTTTTTGCCCGGGTTGCGGCATTGGAAGGGCGATTTCATTTACACTTCACGGAGAATTTATCAGGGCATTTCATGCTCATTGGTTTGGTCCGGTTGCAACAGTTATCATAATATTTAGGATATTAGAATTAATTAAATATACTTATTTTAGAACAGGAATTGTACCATTAATATTTAGGAGAAATAATGGCTGATATTTATACTTTGTTACCCACACTGGAAGGCGAAGAATTTGTTTACGTCCAGCAAATAGTCAAAGATATGACTGATGAGCAGTTAAAGCAATTTGCAATGGTTTATTCATCCAGGCGTAAAGACCCGCAATTGATATTAATAACTTCATTAGCTGGATTTATTGGAGTTGCAGGAGTACACCGTTTTATTTTAGAACAAATCGGAATGGGTCTTTTATTTTTATTTACAGGAGGACTTTGCTGGATTGGTACCATAGTTGATTTAATTAATTACAAGAAATTAGCTTTTGAATACAATTCGAAAAAAGCCTATGAAGTTGCGTTAATGATAAAAGGCAGGTAGAACCGAATCATTTTAGATTTTAGATTTTAGATTTTAGATTTTAGATTGGAAAAAAATAATTAACAACTCCGCAGCAAACTTATGAAAGATAAATCTTTTAATCATTGCAAGCAGCGGAGAGGTCAAGCCGTAGATTTTAGATTATAAATTTTAGATTGGAAAAATATTAATTAGCAACTCTGCAGCAAGCTTATGAAAGATAAATCGTTTAATCATGGCAAGCAGCGGAGAGGTCAATCCATAAATTTTAAATTTAAGATTTTTGATTGAAAAAATTATTTACAACTCCGCAGCAAATTTATGAAAGATAAATCTTTTAATCATTGCAAGCAGCGGAGAGGTCAAGCCGTATTGGATTAAATCTAAAATCTACAATCTAAAATCGTAAATCATTTTCCCTCCTATTTTTTCTGTTTTCCTAAGATGTAATATTTATAAAAACTTACACCATATAAAAATCTTTGTGTTATATCCCTATTCTTTATTATTTTGCAAGATGGATAAGTTTGCAATTACAATATTGATTTTTATAATTTTTATATTTGCTGCAATTGAAAAAGGATTTTGCGGCGGCTTATCTGATTCTTCGGATACTCAAACAGTTACTTTAGAAAAAAATTCTTCTAAACAACAAATAAACTATAGTATAAAGTCAGCTTATGTTCCTCCTGCAAATAGAACCAATCCGGATTCAAATGTTTATTATAATGTTATTGTTGTAAAAACCTTAGAAACAGAGCAATTATCCGGCGACAAGAAAGCATTTCTTTCTCCGGTTTTACAAAATCTTTTTAAGGATATTCATATTCTTAATATCAGGGCACCATACGATAATTTTAATACACCGGATTTTAAATATAAGGATAATTACGGCTTAGGAAAGATATATGAAATATATTATTCAGACACGATTTCCCCTTTGTTATTAATTAAAAAAATCACAACAAAAAATTCAGCATTCAGCAAACAGCATTCAGCATTAGAATATGTATGTCCTAAATACAAACCTGTATTAGCTCTTGTACCCAATGATTCACTATTTCCTAAACAAAGGGAACTTGTAAACATAGAAGCGGAAAAAGCATATGATATCACCAAAGGAAGTAAGAAAGTTATAATTGCAATTGTTGATACGGAATTAGACTGGCAGCATGAAGACCTTAGCGATAATATTTGGACTAATCCGGGAGAAACAGGGCTGGATTCAAACGGTAATGATAAACGAACTAACGGAATAGATGATGACGGTGATGGAAAAATTGACGATTGGCATGGTTGGGATTTCTTGAGCAATACAACAAGTACAGAATTTACCAAAGGAATTTTCAGGGAAGATAACGATTCTAAAATTTATGATGTATCCAGCAAATTCAATCACGGAACAATGGTTGCAAGCTGTGCTTCAGGTGTTACTAATAATCAGAAGGGAATTGCTTCGATAGGTTATAATTGCATGTTATTGCCTGTAAAAGTAGGAAGTGATTTAGGAGGTGGATGGCGGGGAGATGAAGGCATTATTTACGCGGCTACTATGGGGGCTGATATTATAAATTGCAGTTGGATTGGTTTAGGTTGGTCGGATGCTGACAAAGATGTAATAAAGCAAGCCAATTCGATGGGTTCGGTGATTGTTGCTGCAACAGGTAATTCAGGAGGGAATATAGACGATGTGCAATACATGAATGATAATTTTTATAGTATTGTTTATGTTGGTGCCAGTGATTCAAATGATACTCCCGCGAAATTTTCAAATTTCGGGATTAACACTACTGTATTTGCTCCGGGAGCTCCGGTTTGGTGTGATATTCCGTATAATAAATACAGTTTATTATATGGAACTTCAATGTCAACACCTATTGTTTCAGGTATTGCCGGATTAATCAGAACTCTGCATCCCGATTGGTCGCCAAGGCAGGTTTATCATCAAATTCGCAGTACCGCAGACAGAGTTCTTTATAATGATGAATCACCACTTCAGCCATATTATTTTTGCAGGGCAAACGCATTCAAAGCTGTTTCAATTAATGATGACTTTAATAGTAGCAGTGCAGTTCCTGGCATTGAATTTACAGACTTTAAAATTACACCTAATGACACTTTAAATAATAATGAAGACTATAATATTAATTTAAAAATAAAAAATTTTCTCGCACCTGCCAATAATCTGGATATTACATTAACACCATTAGACAGTTTTACTTTTATCCCGCTATCTACACAAACAATTGAATCTATTAAAACCTTAGAAGAAAAAGATATTAATTTCTTAATTAGATTAGCACCGGGCACAGCTTGGTATAAGATGGTTTCAAAACTTCTTGTAACCTTCAAATGCAATTTACCGGGAAATACAGAAAAGTCATATATCAATGTCCAGCTTTTGAAAATTCCAATAAAACCACCACCTCTGAAATCATATTCTGTTGATGTTAATATAATTGATAGCCTGTCTTCAATGTTTGCGGGTAATGATTCTTTAATTATTGATAAAATCAATGATATTTCTGTTCCTGATATAAATACATTATGGATTGCCGGTAATACTAAGAATAAAAATTCTTATATAATAAAAGTAACACCATCAGGAATAAGTACAAAAAAAGTAATGGATTTCTCTACCTCTAATTCCGCCGATAATATATACGGACTTGACGGAAATACAGCCTATCTGAACATATCCCATCAATATGAACAAAATTCATTGCATGAAACTGAAGATGGTGGATTGAACTGGAATAAAATACAAACAGAAAAGGATTTATATTTCATAAATAAAATTGGATTTTGGAATAAAAAACAAGGGTTTATAATTGGATGGAAGAATTTATCATTTAATTATAATATTATATTGACCGGCGATGGAGGGAAACTTTGGATGATGCCAGTAAATCTGCTGGATAATCTAAGTAATTTACAAAAAGAATTAAAATTACTTTTTATAGGTAAATCGGGATGCTGGATAGAAACAATAGATTCAATTACTTTAGGCAGGAAGCTGATATATACAAATGACTATGGTAATACCTGGCAAGATATGGTTTACCGTGATAGTACTATCACTTGTATAAATCTATTTGTAAAAGATGAACAAAATTCAATAGGATTATTTAATAAAATTTCGAATTTTTACAATTCGTTTAGTGGAGATTACCTCGGAATAGCTTCTAATGATTTATCCGGAAATAACGATAATGTCTGGTCACTTGACACAACAAAAAATATCAAGGAAATTACTGAATCTTCTGAATATATTTATTGGGATATATATTCTAATAATTTATATATTAAGGGTAGTAACGGAAAATTTATATATAGCGAGGATGCCGGGAGAACATGGCTGCCTTTAAATTTATTTTATAATAAAAACGAATATAGCCTTACAAATTGTAAAGTAGCAATGGTAAATTACGGCAGAAAAACAAGAGTTTGGTTTGCAGGTGCCCAGGTTGGCTACTTTGATTTGGATAATATGACAGAACCACCGGATACTCTGAAACAGAAAACTCAGATAATTAAATTTTATGAATATTTCCCAAATCCTTCAAATAATATTGTTAAATTTCAAATTTATTTATACAAGGACTCCGAAGTCAGCCTTAAAATTTATAATGAACTGGGACTTGAATGCAATACTTTGAGCCAGTTCATTAATTTCAGCAAAGGCTTCCAGATAATTGAAGCACCACTGATTAGCCTATCCCCCGGCGTTTACTTTTTCAAAATTCAAGCTGGTGACGAATATTATGTTGATAAATTTATAATTTACAAGTAATTTTCAAAAACTGCTTAATTAAACAAAGTAATTTTTATTCCAAATTTTTAATTCTTAATTCCTAATTTATAATTTTTAATTAAGCATTGATAATTGTTCCTTATCTTTGTTTTTTTATTATCCAATTAAATAAAAAACATTGAATCAGGTGAGTTGATGCCATATTTAGGTGAATTAAGTGCTTTATTAACTGCTTTTCTTTGGTCAATTTCTTCAATCCTCTTTACAAAACTGACAAAAAAAATTAAAACTGTGGAGTTGAATATTTTAAGATTATTATTTGCCTTTATCTTTTTGTCTTTAACAATATTGATATTAAGAATACAAATTCAAATTACAAAAGAGCAAATTATATTCCTGGCTTTGAGCGGATTCATTGGACTGGTAATAGGTGATTCATTTTTGTTTATGGCTTTTAATAAAATCGGACCGAGGATAACAATGTTGGTCATGGCACTCAACCCGGCAATGGCGGCAGGTTTCGCATATATATTTTTGGGCGAGGGTATACCGGTTTATGGTATAATCGGCATCTTAATTACATTAATTGGTATCTTAATTGTTTTATATGAAAAACCCGTATTGTCAGAACTTTCACTTTCCTTGTTTCCGGATGATAATAAAATAAGCAATAAAAAAAATACGACATCAAAAGTTTTAAATATAGGATTGCTTTTTGCTGTTTTCGGAGCATTAGGACAGGCGATTTCATTAATTTTCATTAAAAGGGCTTTCGTAATCGGTCATATTGATGGCTTCATTGCTACCAATGTCAGAATATTATCATCGTTAATAATTTTTATTCCTTTCGGCATTATTTTTAAAAAATTTCTAAACCCGGTTGCATTATTTTATAAGGATAAAAGAACATTCAGTCTCGTGGTATTAGGGTCAGTAATCGGTCCTTACCTTGGAATTACATTCAGCCTGATAGCAGTAAGCAACACGAAAGAATTAGGGATAGCCGCCACTCTAATGGCTACAATACCGATAATGATGCTGCCTCTCTCCTATTTTATATACAAAGAAAAATTAAACCGGAAATCCATAATCGGAACTGTACTGGCGGTATGCGGAGTAGCCATCTTATTTCTGAGAAGCTAAAAGGATTTTAGATTTTAGATTTTAGATTTTAGATTTTAGATTTACAATTCACTTTACGAACTTTACAAACTTTTAACTTTTCACTGATTTGCATTGCCGGTGCATTGACCCTTTGCACATTTAATTTATTTATTTCAAAGAACTTGCTTCAATATTTGCATCGTTTGTATTGAAAAATCAATTTATTTAATATTCCCGAAAAGTAACTACTTCAAAAAATTAAAAATTATGAATTTAAAATTAAGAATTAGAACAATGCAAATTTACATTAATAATTGCCTGAATAGTGTTTTACTTTGCGACCTTTGCGAATGCTGCGAGAAGAAAAATTTCACATAAAGCTCGCTATGACCGCAAAGATTTTTACATTATAAACTTTAAGAACTTTACAAACTTTATAAACACTTCATCTTATCAAAGAACATTCGCTACGAAAATAAATATTAAATTTTAAATAATTTATTCAACCGTTTTTTAATTATTTATTCAATAGTTTTTTCAATAATTTCTTTGGATATTTAAAATTTTTTTCGTATAGGGAATTATTATTATTTTTGTTTATTTGCATTTATTATTTCATTCTTTTAAGGAAGTATAATGGAACCTTTTAATGCTATAGATAAATTACTAGGAATAATTGAAAAATACGGTGGTTATATTTTTGAACCCGGCATGAAAACAAGATTATTAAAAGCTGATGCAAGGGGAGAAGTTCGGGCAGAAATAGAAAAAGTCAAAGGTATTGGATTAATAAAAGAGGAATATACAAAATTAGATATACCCGATGAATTCAAATCTCCGCTAATGGAACAATCCATGAAACGAATAGGTTTTACTTTCTTAAAAGAACAAGAAAATATTAATGACGTTGTTGATGAAACATATAAGCAATTAGAAGGTGAAACTGTTACAAGTGAGCCTATTGATGATGACTGGATAACCAGATTTTTCGGTTATGCAAAAAATATTAGTAATCAAGAAATACAAATAATATGGAGTAAAATATTAGCCGGTGAAATTAGAAAACCCGGTTCTTTTTCTTATCTTACATTAAATGTTCTTCAAAATATTGATTACCAAATTGCGAAATATTTTTTACAAATGGCTAAATATGTTATTAAAGCACAAGATAAATATATAGTTCCGAGTGCATTATTAAATCATGAACATAAAAATTTTATTAACTTCAGTGTTATTTATGAGTTAGATTCCATTGGATTAATTAATCAAAGATCTTTTACGGGGCTCGAAATACATAAACAAAATCATCCAATTAACTTTTATTTCTTAAATTGTAACAAAGTTATTCATTTACAAGCTGCTGCTATTAAAAATGCTTTCCAAATTGAAGCAATTATATTATCAAAAGCTGGTAAAGAATTAATATCTCTAATTGATGTTGTTGAACCAGATGATTACTTTATTGAACAATTTGTAAAATATTTATATTCGATAGATAAAGATTTTAGTATATGGGTTGCAGATATAATAAACATTGAAGAAAATGGTATAAAATATAAAAATCAACAACACATTCCATATAGTGTTTAAATTAAGAATTTCCCAAGTAGGAACAAGTATGTATTATCTGCTGGAATTCTATAAATAAAATCATGAAATAAATTTCAACTCCTAATTCCTAATTCCAAACTCCTAACTGGTTAAATCTAAAATCTACAATCTAAAATCGTACATGAATTTTAATTTAGTTTTGGATTTAATCCGATAATTAAATAAATTTGAATAAATCATTACAGGTGATGGAGCATTTCAAAGAGAAGTGCTGAGTTTAAGGGAAACAGGTTAAAAGCCTGTACGGTTGCGCCGCTGTAACGGGGTACGAATTTTTCAGGTCGAAAGACAGCCACTGCATTGCATATAAAAAATGCGGGAAGGTGAAAAAGGAGAATGAACCCGGAGTCAGAATACCTGCCTGTGATGCTCATTGATTGTATTATTTTAATACAGGACATTCGCGCAAACGGATGCTTTGAGGAAACACCTTCATTGTCTGGTCGAATGACTATTGATTAGTCCCTAAGAACAAACTAAAAGTAATTTCCCCAAAAGCAGGTTTTTAATTCTGAGTTCTGGATGCTGAATTCTGAATTAGTTTATTAATTAAAATTTTAAAATCTTTTATGAAAGGGGAAAATATGAAGAAATTTCAATACTTGTTATTCTTAATATTATTTGCATTTTTTATTAAATCGGAGAATTTATACTCTCAATTCTATCCTCGGAATTTTAATGTAGGTAAACAACCTATGGAAGTATATTACGATAATAATAAACTACTTCTGCATGTTTTCTGTGGTGGCTATGATGCAAATTTTAACGGAACAAAAGATTCAGGTGATGAAAATCCTTCCTGGTGGACAATTCCTATTTACAGTGATACTGCAACAATGGTTCATGAATTTGAATTTGGAACTATCGGGTTTCCATTCAGACCTGCAATTTTATGGGGCAATGGTCAAAGCGAGAATAAAATTTATATAAGCCATTTGGGAAGAATACGATGTTTCAGCATGGATTCATTCAAATTAATTGACGACACAGTTGCAAACGATTCTGCTTGGGCTCTCTCATGTGATAATGATTATTTGTACATTAGTATGCGAACAAATGATTCAGGTTTTGTTATCAGGTTTGATTATAAAAATAAGAAACCGGTTGATACAATCCCTGCTTTTAAGAATGTAGGACAGACTTTGCCTTATGTAACA
Organism: FCB group bacterium; assembly: GCA_049513175.1. GTDB lineage: Bacteria > Bacteroidota > Ignavibacteria > Kapaibacteriales > UBA2268 > JBEKWK01. Next base: position 65 of record JBEKWK010000074.1, on the reverse strand, counting down.
TCTACTAATATTCATGGATTGGCTATTCTCGATGAAGGCACATTCGGGCAGAATGATTCCAAACT